>PFXB01000044.1:4013-18138 GCA_002791435.1 candidate division WWE3 bacterium CG_4_9_14_3_um_filter_43_9 | reverse complement strand
CTTTAGAAATGAAGACACCTTATATTGTAATTGGTTTATCTATACGAATTCCATATTTTACACAAACATTCTAACAAAATCAAGCCTTTTAAGCAAGAAAGCGATTTATATCCAAATTATTTTGCGAGCGCAGCCGAGCAAAAGAAGATACTGCGGATTGTTAAGTCCGCGGGGCTTCATTTCTTTTCGGTCTATCCAATGATCTGATTCATGATGTTTATTGGAGTCTCCTGATAATGTGACGGCTCCATGGTATAGCTGGCTCGCCCTTGAGTTAAAGAACGCAGGGTGGTGGAATAACCAAACATTTCTGCCAAAGGAACCAGCGCCGAAACCACTTTCACGCTTCCGCTTTGCTCCATGTTTTGAATCTGTCCGCGTTTAGAATTCAGATCGCCGATAACTTCACCCATAAATTCTTCCGGGGTGACGACATCCACCTGCATAATCGGCTCTAAAATGACCGGGTCGGCTTTTCTGACCCCTTCTTTCAAAGCCATTGAACCTGCAATCTTAAAAGCCATCTCTGAGGAATCAACATCATGAAAACTCCCATCATAAACCGACACTTTAAGATCCACCAAGGGGTAGCCGGCTAAAACTCCGTTTTCACAGGCTTCTTTCACTCCCTTTCCGATCGGTGCAATAAACTCCTTGGGGATAGATCCGCCCCGGATTGCATCCATAAACTCAAATCCCTCGCCTCTGCCTTTCGGTTCTAACCTCAACCAACAATGACCGTACTGACCCCGTCCACCTGACTGACGAATATATTTGCCTTCGGCTTCAACGCTGCGCCGAATCGTTTCCCTGTAAGCTACTTGCGGCTTGCCCACCTGGCCCTCAACCTTGAACTCTCTCATCATCCGATCCACCAGAATCTCAAGATGAAGCTCTCCCATTCCCGAAAGAATGGTTTGTCCTGTTTCTTCATCTACGTGAATTTTGAAAGTTGGATCTTCCTCAGCTAATCTTTGGAGTGAGTATGATAGTTTCTCCTGATCGGCCTTGGTTTTGGGTTCAATGGCCACCGAAATAACCGGATCGGGAAATTTGATTGACTCTAAGATGATGTGGTTTGCCGGATCGCAAAGGGTGTCACCGGTTTTTGTATTTTTGAGTCCGGAGACGGCACCGATTTCACCGGCTGTGATTTCTTTGATTTCCTCCTGATGTTCGGCATGCATTAAAAGAATTCTTCCCATTCTTTCTCGATCTTTTTGGGTGGAATTAAAAACCTGAGCTCCGCTTTCGATCTTTCCCGAATAGACTCTGAAATAGGTTAATCTCATCTTAATGATCGGATCCATTTGGATCTTGAAAGCCAGAGCAGAAAACGGTTCATCAGATGATGCCCTACGCAAAATCATCTCACCTGTTTTTGGATCAATTCCTTTAACCGGCGGGATGTCCAAGGGTGAAGGCAGATAGTCAACCACGCCATCCAACAATGGCTGCACTCCTTTATTTTTGAGAGAAGTTCCGCAAAAGACTAAAACCTTTTTGTGGATATTCTCCAAACAAACTTTACGTAAACCCCGTTTGATTTCGGTAGGTGTTAATTCCTGACCATTTAAAAATTTTTCTAAAAGTTCATCCTCTTTTTCTGCGGCAGCTTCGATGAGTTTGTTCCGGTACTTTCCGATTTCCGCATTCATCTCCGCAGGTGGAACATCTTTGCGGGTTTTTACACCCAACTCGTCTTCCCAATAGATAGCTTTGAGAGTCACCAAATCCACGATACCTTTAAAATCACTTTCCACTCCAATCGGTAATTGCATGGCTAAGGGCTCGATTTCTAATTTATTTTTGATAGATTTAAGGTTGGCTTCGAAACGTGCACCCAAGCCATCCATTTTATTGATATAGCAAATTCTGGGAATATGATAACGGTCGGCCTGATGCCAAACGGTTTCAGATTGAGGTTCAACTCCCATTTTGCCATCAAAAATCACCACCGCTCCATCCAAAACCCGCAAAGAGCGCTCAACTTCCGCGGTAAAATCCACATGTCCCGGAGTGTCGATGATGTTAATCCGGCAATCTTTCCAAAATGCGGTCGTGGCAGCCGACTGAATGGTGATGCCGCGCTCACGTTCCTGATCCATCCAATCCATGACAGTGGTTCCTTTATCGATATCACCAATCTTATAGGTTTTGCCGGTATAATAAAGAATGCGCTCGGTAGTGGTGGTTTTTCCGGCATCAATATGGGCAATAATACCGATATTGCGTACTTTGTCTAAAGGATATCGTTGGGTTTCTTTGGCTGTTTCCATAATTTCTTCCTTTGCTTCAAATAGTTTTTTAGTTGTGAAAGATATTGATAATCCACAGACAGGGGAAGGTTTTTAAATCCCATCTCAGCATCTATTTTTTCCTTTTCGCATGCGTACCCGTGAAAATCAGAGCCTCCGGTTACCAAAAGATTGATTTTTTCGGCTAAAGCCCTAAAGTGTTTCAGACTGACTTGCGTTTCCTGCCAACTGCGCACAAAACTGAAAGCCTCAATTCCATCCAAGCCCCATTCCTTAAAATCTGCAATCAGTTTATCATCTTTGCCCCGGCAATCAAGATCCAGGGCCGGATGGGCCAAAACTGCAAGGCCGCCAAAGTCATGGATCAGTTTAATGGCTTCGGAAACTGTTAATTTAACCTTGGGAACATAGGCCGGCTGGCCGGATTCTAAATAAGATTCGATAAAGCTACTGATGGAAAAACAGTCTCCAAATTCTTGTGTCAGCCGCGCGGAGTTTTCTTTTTCCTCTAAAACCGCCAAAGCCACATGCGGCTTCACAATCGGCGCGCCGCCAGCTTTAGCCAAAACCTTTTCAAAACTGACCTTAAATCCAAGTTTGGTTAGTTTTTTAACGATTTTGACACCCCTCTCTCTTCTTTTCTGGATAAAAAAATCTAATTTTTTCAACAAAGCAGGGTTTTCAAAATCGATAAAATAACCCAGAATGTGCAGATCTTTATCCTTAAAAAGAGTACTGAGTTCGACTCCCGGGATAACTTCGATCTTATATTTCTCACCTGCAGCTTTCGCTTCCGCAATCCCGGCTACTGTGTCATGGTCACAAATTCCAACCGCGCATATCCCCAGTTTTTTGGCTTTTAAAATTATCTCTGTCGGAGACAAAACCCCGTCCGAAGCCTTGGTGTGAATGTGAAGATCAACTATTTTTTCAAAGCTCATCTCACTCATGTCCAATCAGCAAAAAGGATCAACTGTCGAAATTAAACAAGGGTGGTCAAGTGCGGGATTTCAATTGAGGATAAATCAAATAAAATCCTGGTAGGCTCAGCTTCAATTAAATTGCAAATAAAAGAAGTTGAGTATTCTCCAAATTACAACCTATTTCTTAAAGATTTTTTGCAAAAGTTCGTCCGTGCCGAAGATTTCTTAAACTTAAGAAATGGGAGTAATTGGGTCTAAAACCGCAAACTTTAGGTTTTGCAAATGCTCTTTCTTACCAACGAAAATGGGCAAAAGCCTTGTTAGCTTCGGACATACGGTGGGTATCCTCTCTTTTTTTGACAGCCACCCCGGTATTTTGTGCGGCAGCCAAAAATTCGGCCGCCAGTTTGTCAACCATGGTATGACATTCTTTATTGGGTCTTTCTCTGGCTGCTTGAATCAGCCAACGAATAGCCAAAGTTTCTCTTCTCTGTCCCCTAACCTCCATCGGCACCTGATATGAGGCTCCGCCCACCCTCCGCGGCCGAACTTCCAATTTTGGTTCTACATTCCTCATGGCTGACTCGAAAATTTCCAACGGATCTTTTTTTTGTTCCTGTTTGATTTTTTCGAAAGCCTGATATAAAATTTTCCTGGCCAAACTTTTCTTGCCTTGTATCATCAGGCAGTTAATAAATTTACTGACCAAAACGTTTTGATAAATCGGGTCTGGCTGGATTTCTTTTCTTTTAGATATTTTTCCTGAACGTGACATTTAAATAATCCTCAATTTTAATTTAGTAGTACTTCTCCATGCCCCGCCGATTCCCTGCCTGCCGGCAGGGGCGGGTTAGTCGAAGAATAAGAACTTATTGTTCGAGCGCAGTCGAGAACTACCTAAATTTTTAGTTTTGCGCTTTGAGTTATTCTACTATCCTTGTACCGGTGCTGTTTCTGTTTTGACTTCCTTTTTGACTGTACCCTTTTCCTTTTTAGCCCCATAACGTGAGCGCGCTTTCTTCCTGGCATCCACTCCGGTGGTATCAAGAGTTCCTCGAATAATGTGGTATTTAACGCCCGGCAAATCTCGTACTCTTCCCCCGCGGATTAAAACCACCGAGTGCTCAGCCAGACTGTGTCCCTCACCCGGAATATAGGCAGTTACCTCTGCCCGGTTGGAAAGCTTAACGCGCGCCACTTTACGCAAAGCCGAGTTGGGTTTTTTAGGCGTCATCACTTTAACAAGTGTACAAACTCCTCGCTTTTGAGGAGAAGCAGCGGGAAAGGTTCTCCGCTTTGGGTTGTTGAATGATTTTCGTAATGCAGTAGCTTTCACCTTCTTGGGCTTGCTTTTTCTGCCTTTTCTGGCTAACTGAGAAATGGTCGGCATCGAAAATTAACTCCTTTAAAAATTGTACTTCTCCATTTCAGTCGAAGAATAATAATCTTATTGTTCGACCAGGATGGAGAACTACAACTTGTAATTTTGAATTGTAGCTTTGAATTTTTAATTTTGACTTTTAACTTTTATTCGGTAGCTGAGTATACCAGTTCGTAGGCGCAATCGTCAACTTTCAGCAGATCTTTCTTTCGGGTTAGTGGGGATCAGGCGACCGATAATAACATTTTCTTTGAGACCTAAAAGTTCATCGGTTTTGCCTAAAATCGCCGCTTCGGTCAAAACATTGGTTGTTTCCTGAAAAGAGGCGGCCGAAAGGAAAGAATCGGTGTACAAAGCAGAACGGGTGATTCCTAAAATGATCATCTCCGCGGTGGCCACCTCTCCACCTTCCGCTAAAACCCGGCTGTTTTCCTGCTGGAAAGCTTTCATGCTCACGATTTCCTGAGGCAAAAGATTGGTATCTCCAGCCGTTTTAATCCTCGCCTTATCAAACATCTTGCGGATAATCACCTCTATATGTTTATCATTGATTTTGATCCCTTGGGACTGATAAACTTTTTGAACCTCGTCGATCAAATAGCGCTGTACCGCTTCAATCCCTCTGGTTTCTAAAATTTCTCTTAAATCCAAGTGCCCTTCGGTTAACTGCTGGCCAATGGTAACTTTGTCTCCTGATTTGCAATTGAGATGAGTGAGAGGATTGATGAGATATTCCTGTTCACGCACTTCCTGGGCTTCAATGACAAGCTTGTCTTTCAAAACATTTACTAAACCATCTTTATCGGCGGTGACTTTCTTTTTCTTACCCTTGAGAAGCAAGACCTCGCCTTTGCCTACCATCTGCCCGCGTTTCACCTGCACTTTGTCTCCCTTCTCAAGAGGATAAACGATGGGAACCATTTCTCTGCTCATGACTTTGATCTTGCGTTCATCTTCATGTTCCACAATCTCAACTGTTCCTTCACTCAAAGAAAGAATGGCCGGCTCTTTGGGAGAACGCGCCTCAAAAAGCTCTTCGACCCGAGGCAAACCCATGGTGATATCAGAGGACGCGATTCCTCCCTTATGAAAAGTTCGCAAAGTCAGTTGGGTACCGGGCTCACCAATTGACTGGGCTGCGATAACTCCGACCGTTTCCCCTTCACCCACAGTTTTCTGATTAGCTAAATTCCGACCGTAACATTTGATGCACACCCCAAAAGTGTTTTCACAAGTAATGGCAGAACGCACCATGACCTTTGTAATTCCCAGCTTCTCGATTTTATGCGCTTTCTCATCGTCGATTCCCTCTCCGGATTTGACCAGAACTTTCTTGCTTTTGGGGTTAACGATTTTTTCCGCCGCGAAGCGGCCTGCAATTTTGCCGGCAATCATCTCCTCGGCTTCAATTAAAATTCCCTTCTTCGTCTTGCAATCCTCACCACGGACAATCAAATCGTGCGCCACATCTACTAAACGCCGGGTAAGATATCCGGCTTCGGCGGTCATCAAAGCCGTGTCAATTAAACCCTTACGCGCGGCTCTATTGGAAATAAATCCGTCAAAGGTGCTCGATCCTTCAATAATATTGGTTTTAATCGGGGTTTCAATAATCCGTCCGAACGAGTCGGTCATGGTCCCGCGCATGGCCGCCAACTGCCGGATGGTATCAGAGGTGGCGCGCGAGGCTTTGGATTTAATTATCATATTAATAATGCTAAAGGGGTCGATTTTCTCCTGAGCTTTCTGTGACACTTTTTCAGTCACTCCTCCCCAGAGCTCAATAATCTGCGTGCGTCTTTCTCTGGTAGTTGTTAAACCCCGACGATAATCTTTTTCGATTATTTCCAACTCTTCGTTGGCTTGACTGATAAAACTTTCCCGCTCCGGCGGGGTGGCGAAATCAAAAATGCTAAAAGACGCTCCGGCCAAGGTGGAAAAATGACGGCCTAAGTTTTTGATATTGTCAATAAATTCAACCGTTTTCTCAATTCCATACAAATCAAAGGCTTGTCTCAGCAAAATTTGAATTAAGGGTTTATCGACCGGTGCATTCACAAACCGCAGCTTGGGCGGCAGAACCTCATTAAATAAAATTCTGCCGAGCGTTGTTTCCATAATCTCTTTCCCGATTTGAACTTTAATCGCAGCTTGCAGATGGACAAACTTCAGTTGCCAAGCCAAAATGGCTTCTTTCTCTGAGGCAAAAAATTTACCTGACCCTTTTTCATGGGGGTTCTCGGCGGTCAAATAGTAAATTCCGACACCCAGTTCGTTTTTGAAATTGACAATGGGGTCTCCATCCGAAGGCTTTAAGATATTAAACGGCGAGAGCATAATTTGTTTGGCTTCCAAGACCGCTTTTTGCGAAAGCGGAACGTGAACTGCCATTTGATCACCGTCAAAATCGGCGTTAAAGGCGTTGCAAACGCAAGGATGCAGCCTGATAGCATCGCCCTCAATAAGAACCGGATAAAAAGCCTGGATGCCCAGACGGTGCAAAGTCGGAGCACGATTAAGCAATACCGGATATTTAAGAGTAATCTTTTCTAAGATGTCCCAAACTTCTGCTTGCTGACGCTCTAAAACATGCTTGGCGCTTTTCATGTTTGGAGCCAAACCCTGGCCAATAATTTCACGTAGAACGAAGGGCTTAAAAAGTTCCAAAGCCATGCCTTTGGGTAAACCACATTCATCGAAATTTAAATCCGGACCCGCCACAATCACTGAGCGTCCTGAGTAATCGACTCGTTTGCCTAAGAGGTTTTGCCTAAATCTTCCCTGTTTACCGCGCAACATGTCCGAAAGAGAGCGCAACTTTAACCTGCCGCGACGCTGGGCCAATCCTCTTTCCCGGGGAGAAGAATCAATCAGAGCGTCAACGGCTTCTTGTAACATTCTTTTTTCGTTGCGCAGAATAATTTCCGGCGCGCCCAAATTCAAAAGATGCTTCAGACGATTATTGCGATTGATGACTCTCCGATAAAGATCGTTAAGGTCAGAGGTGGCAAATCTCCCGCCCGAAAGTTGAACCATAGGCCTCAAATCCGGCGGAATAACCGGCAAAACCGAAAGAATCATCCACGAGGGATCGATTTTAGCTTTGCGCAAACCATCAATCACTTTTAAGCGCTTGAAAGTTTTGACCTTTTTTTGGGTAGAAGCGCTTTTTAATGACTTGCGCAAATCATGGGAAAGTTTATCCAGATCAATTTTCTTGATTATTTCCAGCAGGGCTTCAGCTCCGGTGCCCAATTCTAAAAAATCAAGATTGCCAAATTCAGCCAGATCATTGACCTCTCTTTCATCTAAAACATCCAATTCTTTGATGTTTTTTACCAGACTAACAACCGAACCAATTTCTTCCTCGGTCGACTTGATTTTCTTGGCGGTTTCCTCAAAAAGGTAGCTTTTTTCTTTCTTTAACTGATAGTCTAACTCCTGCAGTTTAAGCTCTAATTCTTCCTGGTTAACTTTTTTCATTTTCTTTTTCAGCTCGGCAATCCTGGTTTTATAAGTCTTTTCTATCTCTTTGATTTTGGCCTCTTTTTCATTGATGAGTTCGGTTTTTTCCTCTTGCATGCTATTTTCAAGTAAGCCTACAAAAGTATCCCGTTTCGGTTCGGCAATCGCGATGACTATAAAAGCGGCAAAATAGTTAATTGATTCAAGGTTTCTGGGCGAAATGTCTAAAAGCAGGCCCATTTTAGAGGGAGCGCCACGGACAAGCCAAACGTGCGCCACAGGGGAGGCTAGACTTATGTGTCCCATCCGCTCACGTCGCACCCGCGCATAGGTAACTTCCACTCCGCATTTGTCGCACACAATGCCTTTATAACGCACCCGTTTATATTTTCCGCAATAACACTCAAAATCTTTGGTCGGACCAAAAATCCTTTCACAAAAAAGGCCGTCCTTTTCCGGTTTTAAAGTCCGATAGTTTATGGTTTCAGGTTTGATTACCTCGCCATGCGACCAGGATCGAATTTGATCCGGAGAGGCTAAACTTATTTTGAGGGCTTTAAAATCTTTCATTCCAAACATGCTTTATTCTCCTTCGCTTATCTGCTGAGTTTGATCTGCGGGCGTTGGGTTTTCAATGGCATTCTCCACCGTATTTTGACTGATCTTTTCCACTGGCACTTCCGATGATTTTTGTTTTTTCTCTGCTAACTCTGGATTTTGATTCACTTCCGTGGCGGCAACCTCCGGATGAGGTTCTCCTTCTTCCGTCCCCAACATCTCAATATTTAACCCTAACCCATTCAGTTCTTTGATGAGCACCTTAAATGACTCGGGAATTTTAGGTTTGGGAATCTCAATTCCCTTGACGATCGCCTCAAAAGCTTTGGCCCGGCCGGTGATATCATCACTTTTGATAGTTAACATCTCCTGCAGAGTGTGGGCCGCGCCATAACCCTCCAACGCCCAAACCTCCATCTCTCCCAATCTTTGCCCTCCCATCTGAGCTTTTCCGCCTAAAGGCTGCTGGGTAATCAAGGAATAGGGACCGGTGGAACGGGCATGAATTTTATCTTCCACTAAATGAACCAGCTTCATGATGTAGGCGTAACCAACAGTTACTTTTCGACTGAATTCTTCGCCATTGCGGCCATCAGACAAAGAAATCTTTCCGTCTTGAGGCAGATTGGCTTTGGCAAGTTCTCCCTGGACAAAATCCGTCTTATATTGACCGTAAACCGGAATCGCATATTTTTGATTGAGTTTGCTGGCTGCCCAACCCAAATGAGTTTCAATAATCTGACCGACGTTCATTCTGGCTAAAATCGAAAGCGGATTTAAGATAATATCTACCGGATTTTTATTTTCCACATAGGGCATATCGATCTCGGGTAAAATCTTGGCAATAATTCCCTTGCTGCCATGACGACCTGAAATTTTATCTCCCACGGCAATTTTGCGCTTTTGAGCCACGCGAATTTTAATGAGTTTTAAAACTCCGGGGGGAAGTTCGTTTTGTTCCTCACGGGTTAAAATAGTCACCCCGATGACGGTTCCTCGTTTTCCATAAGGCATGGTTAACGAAGTATCGCGCACCTCACGCGCCTTTTCACCAAAAATAGCGCGCAAGAGCCTTTCCTCGGCTGAAAGTTCGGTTTCGCCCTTGGGAGCAATTTTACCTACTAAGATGTCTCCGGGGCCTACCTTGGCACCAATATAGACTATGCCGTCTTCGGCTAAATTACGCAGAGCTTCATCTGAAACATTGGGAATATCGCGGGTAATTTCTTCAGATCCCAGCTTGGTATCCATGACTGAAACCTCATATTCATCGACATGGATTGAGGTTAAGATGTCTTCTTTGACCAGTCTTTCAGAGATAATCACGGAATCGTCGTAATTGAACCCTTCCCAGGGCATAAAGGCCACTAAAAGATCGCGTCCCAGAGCCAGCTCACCCTCGTGGGTACAGGCCCCATCGGCCAAAAGATCACCTTTTTTGACTTGCTGGCCGGTTTCAACCACCGGTTTCTGGTTATAGCAGGTATCCTGATTGGTACGTTTGAATTTTTCCAGATGATAAGTTTTTGTCTTGCCTTTGTCGGGTTGAATTTCAATTTTGGTGCTGTCAACATGCTTCACTTTTCCATTTTCTTCAGCCCGAATTAACTGACCGGTATCTTTTAAAACCAGTCCCTCCATCCCTGTTCCAACCAAGGGAGATTTTGGATTAACCAAGGGAACGGCCTGAGCCTCCATGTTTGATCCCATCAAAGGAAAGCGACCGGCGTCCGAATCAATAAAGGGAATTAAGGAGGCGGACAAACCTACCATCTGCGGAGGAGTAACATCTATATAATCAAGTTTTTCCGGAGTAACCGAAGTAAAATCAGCTTGATGTCTGACTGCTACTCTTTCTTCTAAAATCTCTCCGCCGTCTCCGATTTTGATGGTGGCTTCTGCGATATAAAAATTTTCTTCTTCGTCTGCCATCAAATAATCGATTTCGTCCGTGACATAGCTTTTACCGTCTCTGTGCCCCACCCGACGATAGGGGGCCTCAATAAATCCGTAATCGTTAATGCGGGCAAAAATAGCAAGCGAAGATAAAAGTCCGACCGATGGCCCCTCCGGGGCTTTTACTGGACAAATTCTGGAATAATAGGAGGGATGAACGTCGCGCACCGAAAAGCCGGCCCTTTCGCGGGTTAACCCGCCGGGTCCGTAAACTGAAAGTCGGCGCAGATGCTCAAGTTGATGCAAAGGATTGATCTGATCCATAAATTGAGAAAGTTGACTAGAGCCGAAAAATTCATTGAGAGAAGCCACCACGGGACGGGCATTGATTAAATTTATCGGATTTAAAGACTCGATCTCTCCCGCGATACTCATTCTTTCGCGAATAATTCTTTCCAATCTCAAAACCCCAATCCGAAAACTACCTTGGATCAGTTCTCCGACCGTCCTAACCCGACGGTTGGCCAAATGATCAATATCGTCAAATTTGCCAAGACCGTTTTGTAGCTCGATCATTTTTTTGACTATCCCCACTATATCTTGAGGAGTCAAAAGCCAGTATTGGGGTTCGTTCGGAAAGGACAGGCTAAGGCACTTATTAATTTTATAGCGGCCGACCTTCGAAAGGGTGTAGCGTCGCGGATTTTTAAGCAAGTTCTCGAAAAAAAGTTTAGCATTTTCCAAAATCGCCGGCTCACCTGGGCGCATCTTGCGATAAATTTCCAAAAGCGCACTCTCGTAATCGCGCGCCGGGTCTTTAGCCAAGGTAGATTCCAGATATTGATGATTAGAATCAGTATCAACTTGGTTGAAAAGAGCCTGAATTTCTTCGTTGGTGGAAAATCCGAAGGCACGCAGCAAGGTGGTGGCGGCAATTTTCCGTCGCCTATCAATCTTGACCGTCAGAATATCATTTTTAGCAGTTTCAAATTCCAGCCAAGCTCCACGCAAAGGGCGTACTTCGGCCAAGGTTAAATTGCGACCGGTAGCCGGATCGGTGACTGTTGAATAAAAGACTCCCGGAGAGCGTGAAAGCTGGTTTACGACCACTCTTTCATTGCCATTGATAATAAACGTTCCCCTGACGGTCATTAAGGGAATATCACCCAAGAAAACCTCCTGAGACTTTTTCTGTCCACTCTCAAGATAGGTTAGCTCGGCTATGACTTTTAAAGGAGCGCTGTGGGTTAAACCTTTATTTTGGCATTCTTCCGGATCGGCGCTGTGTTCACCAAACTGAAAATCTTTAAAAGATAAGCTCAAAATATTACCGGTATAATCATCAACCGGTGAAACTTCTTCCAAAACCTCCTTGATTCCTTCTTTTAAAAACCAATCGTACGAAGAGGTCTGGATATCAATAAGATTGGGCAAGGGTAAAAGATCGAAGGGCAGTCCGATTAACTTTCTCTGGGAGTTTGTACTCGTCTGGTCCATAGTTTCCGATTCTCCGGAGGATATTTATGAATACACCTGAACACTTTTCGACTGTAAAAAAATAATAAACCGAACCCAATCGGCTTAAAGTTGAAAACTATTTTTCTGTCTTAAGATGAAGCCACAATGTTAAACCTAGAATCTTTTTTTAACCCTGCTTATATGCTCAACTTCAATTAAATTGCAAATAAAAGAAGGTGAGTATTCCCCAAATTACAAGATATTTCTTAAGAATTTTTGTAGATTGTAATTTGGGTATAATACAAAAAGCCGGCGCTTTTTGCGTCTCTTGCCAAAACCATCATGCTTCTTTGGAAAATACAAATATGACCATTCCCAAATGTAGACAGGGAGGGTATTATCACATTTCTACTAAATTGTCAAGCACAGTTAAATTGAGTAACTCTCAGCTCTCCGGTAGGTATCATTGTAAGCCCCTGCGTCATTGCGATCCGCCGACTTGGCGGAGAAGCAATCCCCCACAGGGGATCACCACGTCGTCCCGCCATGGCGGGACTCCTCGTGATGACGGATGGTAGTTGTTAATTGGAAGCTACCAGTTTATCAAAAAGTGCCCGAAATTCTGTCTCTTCGGAAGTTAAATCGCTTTGAGATTCGTATCCGTTCCCAACTCTCCAGTATTTACATCCAAAAACAAAGGTTGGAATTGAACCATCCGGATTGAATTTAGTATATGCGGCTTGCGCGTCGGTTGGAACTTGTGTTTCAACCTCGCTCGTTAAAGTATTATCATTGGTATCAAGTTCCCAGTGATAGGCGACAATTTTGCCTGCCTCAACGTATTCTTTGGCTACTTTATCAAAAGTGTCCTTGATCCATGAGCAGTGAGGACACCATGTGGTCGAAAAAAGATAAATAACGGGTTTGCCGTCGCTTTTGCAGATTGATAAGCCGTTTTGATAATAGAAAGTTCCGTCGGTTCCGTCTGGGGTGAGAGCCGCAGTAGTGGTGGTTGTCTGTCCGGTTTGATCTTGAGTTTGCTGGGTTTGAACTCCCTGAACCTGATTATTGTTTTCATTGTTTTTCAGTTTTGTCCACAGCCCGCCGGCAAAGAAAGAAACAATGACTAAAAGTACGACTAAAAAGGGAACGAGTTGAACAGTAAAGTTGCTTTTTCCTTCGCTCATTTTATTAAACCTCCAAATTTTTAAGGGAATAATTATGGGTGGATTATAGCCGTTTTAAAAACGGAATGCAAGGAAATTTTTTATGGGCTACCGCTTTGGGTAAGTGTTCCGGTGAGACACAGGTCGCCGGTTTGATCAATGTAAATTTGGGTGGTCCCACTACTATCTTGAATCAAGAACGCCTGTCCGTTGGGCGAATTACAATTGGCACTGCCGCCGGTGCAGTCTCCGGTTTCAATGCACAGGTTGCCGGAAGAATCAATGTATCCTACAGTTTCTCCGCTACTGTTTTGGACGATAAATGAATTATCCGGCGGTGTACAGGTAGCTTGGGCTGTACAGATTCCGGACAAAACTATTGCACCCAAGTCACTTAATGAAGCTACGCTGGTACCACTGCTATTTTTAATGGTAAATTTATGTAAATCAGAAGCAATTATCTTATCAATAAGAGCACGGAATTCAGTTTCTTCAGCGGCTAAATCATTCTGTGACTCATAACCGTTACCTATTCTCCAATATTTACAACCAAAAACAAAGGTTGGAATAGAACCGTCAGGATTAAACTTGTTGTAAACCGCCAATGCTTCCGCAGGAACCTGTGTTTCAACAGCACTGGTTAAAGTATCATCATGGGTATCCAACTGCCAATGATAGGCAACAATTTTACCTTGGCTTACATATTCGTTAACAACTTTATCAAAAGTGTCTTTAATCCACTGGCAGTGTGGACACCATGATGTCGAAAAAAGATAAATTATGGGTTTTCCGTCCTGCTTACAAATATTTAAATCATTTCTGTATTGGAAGGTACCATCCGTTCCGTCAGGAATCAGGGTAGTTGGTTGTTGGGTAGTGTTTTGAGCTGCATTCTGATTAGCCGTCTTCTGTTGTTGCGTTTCTTTAATGCTACTGTCTCCTCCTTTTTCAGATGTTGTTATGGTTTGGGTTGCAAATTGATCTGTGTGAAGATTATTTACAATTTGATATTCATATCCC
>PFXB01000044.1:3042-3752 GCA_002791435.1 candidate division WWE3 bacterium CG_4_9_14_3_um_filter_43_9 | reverse complement strand
GATCTTGTCAGAAACGCTTTACGGACTACCGTTTTCAATCAGATACCCTGTCAGGCACAAGTCCCCCGTTTCATCAATATAGGCAACGTTTACACCTGTCGAATCCTGGACAATAAAAGCGTCGCCGGAAGGAGAATTACAGTTGGCGCTTCCACCCGAACAATCGCCGGTTTCAATGCACAGGTTGCCGGAGGAATCAACATATCCGACTGTTCCTCCGCCGCTATTTTGCACAATAAAGGAGTTGCTCGGAGCCGTGCAGGTTCCTCCGGCACTGCAGGTGCCTTTCAAAACCATAGTGCCCAGTTCGTTTACTGAGGCCACATTTGTCCCGGCGCTGTCTTGTACCGACCATTCTTCGGTGCCGGCCTCGGCATAGTAAACACCTGACTCCTCAATAAAACAACTGCCGTAGATAATGTTGAAGTAGCCGTCTTCTTCCCAGCCCCAATCATCCCCCCAGCTGTTTTTTATAACCCAATAGCCATAAGCATGCTCATCATTATAGCCAGTAATGACTACCGCATGATCTGATTGCACTGGCGAGGTGCAGGCAAAAACAATAGGTTCACCAAGATCATATACATCGTTGTCATTATCGTCGATATAATACCATTCACCATTACTTACATCCAAAGCCACCGATAAGGGACCTTTTTCCAATAAAGCTTGCTTCATTGTAGCACGATCTGCCGGAACTCCGTTGGCAG
>PFXB01000044.1:0-2914 GCA_002791435.1 candidate division WWE3 bacterium CG_4_9_14_3_um_filter_43_9 | reverse complement strand
TTACAACATTCGTTTCCGCCTACGCCTCCGTCACAACTGCAACCTGAATTATCGACAAAGGGCAAACAACTATCGTCCGGAATGCCGTGGTCGCGGATTTCCTCCAAAGCCACATTATTCCAACCTCCGCAACAGCCGGCGCATCCCGGGGGACTATCGCAGCCGGCCACGTGATATTGCTCGGAAAGGTTAAGGTCGTAGGCGGGATTTTTGGCGGCAATATTGTAAGCCGCCTCGGCAACCCCGACTGCTGAAAATGACCAGCAGGCTCCGCAGCCGCCCTGGTCCTTAACCGGCGTTGTCCAGTTACCGCTTTTATAATTTCTCCAGTCAAAAGAAGTGGGAACGGCTTGGAACCCGCCCAGGATTTCGGACTGAGAGGTGTTTTTTTCCGCTGGCAAACGGGGAGGCGTGTCGGACAGTGTGGCGATTTCGCTTCCAACGGGAACTTTTTGGGTTTTTACTTGATTTTGAGAAGGTTGCTTTACCTTAATTGACTTTTCTACTAGGCCAGTAAGGTCGGTTACGGAGCCGACGATTTTCCCGTCCTCTTTTGAAACACAGACCGCGTAATTTAAAGACAGGGGGTCTTTCCCATTCTTGACAGTTTTGATGTCATAGCCTTCTTTGGCGCAGAAAGAAAAATTCGGTTCACACTTTCCTGCCAAAAAATCCCAGGCCGGACAACTTGCTCTATCAGGGAAAATGCAGATTCCATGCTGACTGCCGTCAACTTCGGTAATAACCTGATGCTGATAACCCATCGTCTGACAATAAACCGCCGCCGGGTCAGCCATGCCGACTTGAACGTCTTTTATATCAGGCTTTGACTGTAACGGCTTGTCCGGCTGTGCTTTGATTTTAATAAATATGAAGCTTGATAGACTTAAAATACAAAAGAATAAAACTGAAGATAAGAAGAAAATCCCACGTTGGGAAAACTTAATTTTAAAAAATTGGCTTCCTCGATTTTGAAACATTTTACTGTAAGAAACCGTTTTATGAAATTACGGATTCCCGCTTTGAGTTAGGGTTCCGGTGAGACACAGGTCGCCGGTTTGATCGATATAGATTTTGGCAACATCAGAGCTGTCTTTGATAATAAAAGCACTGCCGTTGGGAAAATTGCAGTTGGCGCTTCCACCCGAACAGTCCCCGATTTCGATGCATAAATTCCCGGAAGAATCAACATAGCCCACTGTTTCTCCGCTGCTGTTTTGAATGATAAAAGAAGAGGTTGGGGCGCTGCAATTCGCGCTTTGACTGCAGGTTCCCTTTAAAATGATATTGCCAGAATCGCTCAAGGTTGCTACATTGGCGCCCGCACCGTCTTTAATGATAAGCTTCTTTTCAGTGGTAGTAATATCTGCATAAAATATTCCCGACTCTTCCATAACACACTCCCCATAACCAAGTTTAAAATATCCATCTGTATTCCAAGAGGCCCCCCAGCTGTTTTTAATAATCCAATAACTAGTGCTTACAGAACCTGTATCATAATAACCAACAAGTGTGACCGCATGATCAGCCCAGGTTGCACCAGAACAACGCATTACATCTCCATCCCAATAAGCAGCACCGACTTCAAACGCAACAGTTAAAGGTCCTTTTTCAGAAAGATATTGTTTAACGGTTTCTCTATCAGCTTCCACACCGATTGCTGCAACAGTCCCCTTAGCATTAATTGTGACTAGGCGGCTGGCATAATCGGCACAGCGGTCAGAACAGGTGGCATCGCTGCAGTTTTCTCCAGTTCGATAGGTACAATTTGTATCACAAGTTCCTCCTCCACAAGTGCAGGTACTCCCATCAACATAAGTCATACAGGCTTCATCTGGAATTCCATAATCTTTAATATAATCCAGAGCTTGATCTTCCCACCCACCACAGCAGTTCCAGGAAGTATAGCAATTAGAGACGAGGTATTCTTCAGACAAATCTAAATCATAAGTAGAATCACCTAAGGCTACGTTGTAATCGGCCTCGGTGACTCCAACCGCCGAAAAAGCCCAACAACTTCCACAGTTTCCCTGATCCTTAACTAAAGTTACCCAATTTTGACCGTTGTAGTCTCTCCAGTCGAAAGAAGTGACACCATGAATTTTTCTTGCAGTTTCAGTTGATTTAAGGGTAGATTGAGATTGATTTTTATTGCTCTCTATCTTTTCTTTTGACGGATGCTTTACTTTGACAGATTTTTCAATAAGATCTGTAAGTTCAGTAATTGAACCAATTTCCCGTCCGTCTTCCCTGGAAATACAGACAGCATATTCGGGAGAGATGGGGTTTTCCCCATCCTTTAGTGTTTTAATATCATAACCGTTTTGGGCGCAGAAAGAGTGGCTTTGTCCGCATTTACCGATCAAAAAATCCCAGGCTTTGCAGCTTTCTCCGTTCTCGAAAGAACAGACCCCGTCTTGACCTTGCGGTGTATCAACAATCTGAAAATCATAACCCAGGCCAGTACAATAGACTGCGGCCGGGTTGGCCATACCGACTTGAACGTCTTTTATATCAGGCTTTGACTGTAACGGCTTGTCCGGCTGTGCTTTGATTTTAATAAAATTGATTAACAAAAATAACCCTAAAATTATAAGGATTGCTGCTTTAAACCTATATTTTGAAACTTGTCTATTTAATTTTAAATTAAACATATCTCAATGGCCTCAGGTTTAATTGCCTAATTTAACAATCACGTTTCCGTTGGAATCACCCCTGATCACTCCTCCGACTTTAACGTCGCCGTTAACATCCAATTTGACGTTTGTGGCCGGAGAAGTTGTTCCGATGCCGACGTTACCGGTTTCATTGACATATAACCCCGGCCCACCGTTTTGCCCACGCAGATGAACCGTGCCGCCTACGTCAAGCAAAAAGTCCGGAGAAGTTATTCCGATCCCCACGTTGCCATAAC
>PFXB01000054.1 GCA_002791435.1 candidate division WWE3 bacterium CG_4_9_14_3_um_filter_43_9 | reverse complement strand
TTGATAAAAGTATAGTTTGGATTGTCCTCGGCCTCTTTTAAATTTTCCAGGTTGCCGGCGTAGGTTAGGGCATCAAAATTGAGAATCTGGTCATGAGGATTTCTCTCAAGCCAAAAGTGAATAAAGTTTGAGCCGATAAAACCGGCGCCACCGGTAACGAGTAACTTCATAGATGGATCCTTTCAATTTGAGGCTTAAGTGGATTTCGACACTCTTCAATGATTATTCTTTCTATCTTATCCTGACCGTAATCTTCTTCCCAAAAACCACTAAAGTGTAAAGTCCATCCTTTATTCGTCTCTCTTGCTGAAAACGGCTTGATATCAATCAGAGTAATTTTAAACCTCCCTTTTAAATTCTTCCTTTATAACTTCCCAAGAAAAACCTCTTCCATCGTCAAATTTTACCGGATATTCCGTATACCTGATTCTGCCTTCTTCCTGCGGATCATATAGTTGATTCGGATAATTAAAAAGAATCGCCGGCTTTTGGGAGGCAACCACAAAACCGTGCAGGGTATTTTGGGGTATCAGGAGCAAATACTGTCCCTCATCTCCGTTTGATTCCCCCATCTTAAAAAGATTCAACCTGCCGAAGGTGGTGGAATCTTTCCGCCAGTCAAAAATCGCAACCACCAGCTCGCCCCGAATAACTCCGAAACGATCGACTTGCTTAGTAGGATGATAGTGCCAGCAGTCAGTATCGCGCGCCACGCCGGGTTCGGTAATAGAATAGTACATCTGCGCAAATTCAAGTCCCTTGCCGTAAATTCCATCCCAGGTGGTTTTTAAGGTCTCTACCAGAATTCCCCGCGGATCACGGTTGACCTTGAGGGGAAACAGGATTACGTCTTTAATCAGATTTTTTTGGTTTTGAAGGTTCAGAAATTCCAATTTCTGTACTCCTTAACTTTAAATTAAAGTAATCCTTTTTTAGTAATAACCTTTAACTCTTCATTAAATTTTTTGATTGCTTCGTCTATTTTCGGATCGAAATTTTTATATATTTCCTTTTCTTTGACAATTTTGTTGGCCTCCAAAAGGGAATCAAAAGTGCCGGCATCCAACCAGACTCCTTCAAAAGTACTCACTTCCAACTCTCCAAGCTTCAAATAATAATTATGCAGAGAGGTAATTTCTATCTCTCCTCTTTCCGATGGTTTAACGTTTTTGGCGGCTTCAACTACCTTATTGTCATAGATGTAAAGTCCGGTGATAGCATAATCGCTGATCCATTTTTTAGGTTTTTCCTCAATTTTAATTACTCTGTTTTGATTATCAAATTGAACTACGCCGGAGCGTTCCGGGTCAGGAACTTTTCTGGCAAAAACGTGTCCTCCCGACTTAAAGTTTTTGATTTGTTCGGAAAAGTCATCCTCAAAGATATTGTCACCCAAAATCATAGTTACGCTATCTTGGTCAATAAAATCTTCGCCCAGGATAAAAGCGTCGGCAAGCCCTTTGGGGATTTTCTGAACTTTAAACGCCAAGCGGATACCGTATTTTTCAAAAATAGAGCCGAGTAAATTGAGAAATTGGCCGGAGTGATCAGGCGCAACAATAATCAAAATATCTTTGATTCCCGCTTTGATAAGCGTATTTAAGGGATAGAAAATCATCTGCCGGTCATAAATGGGAAGAAGTTGTTTACTGGGGGTGGCAGTCAAGGGAAAAAGCCTGGTAGCCGTTCCTCCGGCTAAAATTATGCCTTTCATTTTTCCTCCAATGGAAGTTTAATAGAAGCTATCTCATAATTCCTAAGTTTGGTGTCATTTTGAGCCTTTGTCATCCCGAGGCATTCGAGGGATCCCTTCGGGTTTTCTCATTCCCCGAGGGATTCCTCCCGCCGAATCGGCGGGTCGGAATGACAATGAAAAATGGACATTTATGAGATAAGTTCTAGTTAATCGGAAACTATCTATTCTTTTGAAACCACTCCACTGTTTTTTGAATTCCGGTGCGTAAATCCACCTTGGGCTGCCAGCCTAAATCGTGCTTGGCTTTTTTGGCATTCAAATAAAACAATCTTAAATCTCCTGCTCTTTTGGGAGCTCTCTCGGGCGTTAGGTTGAGGCGCAGAACATCCATAAAAATCTTATAAATTTCATTAACCGAGGTTGCAATTCCGCTGCCCACATTATAGATCTCGTTTTTACCTTTCTCTAGGGCCCGGCAGTTGATATCGGTAACGTCATCCACATAAACGTAATCTTTGCTCTGATTTCCATCCCAATCAATGGTGGGTTTTTTCCCTTTTAATAATAGGTGGGTAAAAACCGTGATCACGTGGCCGGAATCAAAGTGATCCCGCGGGCCGTAAACATTGGCATAGCGCAAAATGGTATATTTCAACCCGTATTCTGAAGCAAAATACTGGATGTATTTTTCGGCACACATTTTGGAAATTCCATAAGGAGAGATGGGGTTTAAAGGGTCTGTTTCTTTAGCCGGCATTTTGACGCCGGTTCCGTAAATCGCGCCGCCGGAGGAGGAAAAAATGATTTTTTTAACCTTATGCGCCGCACAAGCCTGTAAGAGGTTTATCTGGCCTAAAATATTAACCTTGGCATCAAAAATCGGATCTTTGACCGAAAGCGGAACTGAGGGTTGAGCGGCGTGATGATTAACGAGATCAAATTTTTCTTTTTTGAAAACCAGGTCTAAATCGGAACCGATATCCTGCTGATAAAAAGCGGAAATTTTGGGGTTAAGATTACTTTTCCTGCCCTTGGATAAATTGTCCAAAACCGAAACTTTGTGTCCTTGCGCAAGGTAAGCGTCAACAATATGTGAACCGATAAATCCGGCGCCGCCGGTGACCAGAATTTTCATAAACTTCCTTTCTTTGCGATAACTTAAAACTCTGCAGAAGGGGTGGCCTCTTTCGGGAAATTCTCCTCCCAGATTTTAAGAAGATTGCTTTTTATCTGTTTTCCAAGCTCTTGACTGGCCAAAATCTCCAGAACTTTTTGTTTGAGTTCATAAGAAGGTGTGGCGATCTTGAAAGAGGCGGCAATTTCTAAAGATTTCTTGATTCCTTCAATGGAAATTGATGACAGGCTGTCCAAAAATTCGGTGGAAGAAGATGGAGCTTTGCTTCTTATAAATTCCTCCACTTTCTGCTCTTTCACCACTCCGGCTTCCATTTTCCGCACCAAATCTAAAACATCTTTACCTTGCGCGGATAAGGTTTGAAGCTCATTTTTCAATCCGCCCAAATCTTCTTGAAAAGCTTCAAGCGGCTTTAGAGACTTCTCATCCTTCCCTTGTTCGGCCAGTTTGTAAGCTTCGGAAAGTCGCAATTCAGCTGTTTTTAAAATAAACTTAGCTTTGGCTTCCGGAGAAAAAGTCAAAAGAAGACGAATTTTTTCAGAAAGAGTCACCAAGATATAAAACGGGGAGTCCGGAAGAATCAACGGCTCGGGTAAGCCCAAAAAGGAAAATGCCTCTGCTGCGGAAGGGGTGGCAGATAAATATTTATTGATAAAACTGGCTGAGGTTCCCTCGGAACTGGCGGATGAGGTGGGTTCGTAACTTGCAGAAGCGGTTCCCTCTTTGATCAAAGCATTGATCTCTTCTTCCTCGGTGGCGTAAATGGGATTATGCAAGAGTAAGAGTCCTACTGCTAAGAAACCAAGTAAGAAAGATGATGAGATGCGAAAATTTTTCATGATCGGTGTGAGCGAGTTTTAGCTTTTAATCTTCTGAGTTTCTTTTTTACGAAATTCAAGCATCATCTTAGCTGAAAACCCTAAAGACTGTCAAATGCAACTCCATCAGGTGATTAAATTTCGGCTTCAGAATAGGATCTATCCAAGTTTTGGGATTAGTTTATGATTTAGGTAGGTAGAAAGATGGTAGGAACGGCACTTTTATTGTTCGATCCGTCAGCTGGCGGAGAGAACAGTAAATTCTTATTCTTCGACTGAAATGGAGAAGTACAACTAAAAAGGCCAGTAGCTGGTAGCTATAAGCCAATAGCTATTTACTTTTGCATTTTGAATTTTTTAGAGTGTCATCCTTATGAAAGCAGGAATTCCATCCGTCTCACCCTAATCCCCCACGGGATCCCGCATTCAGTAGCGACAACCTTCAGGTTGTCATCTATCAAGACCTCACCCAGCCTCTCCTGGAAGGAAAGGAGAGAAGTATGAACGAGGATTGCAGAAACATTCCTTCTCCTTGTAGGAGAAGGCGAGCCCGCCGAGTCGGCGGGCGAGGATGAGGTCTTACGGGTGTTCAAAAAGAAGATTTGGGTTTGTCAAAAACCCCCGCCACGGCGGGGGAAAAAACAAACCCGTGAGTTGGGGACTTTCCCGGACTTTTCGTCCTGTCTCCA
>PFXB01000013.1 GCA_002791435.1 candidate division WWE3 bacterium CG_4_9_14_3_um_filter_43_9 | reverse complement strand
CGCTTATCAGGCGGGGGCAGATTCGGCGAGTTTATTAATCATTCGATTCATCCCTGCCTCGCTTATCAGGCGGGCACGGGTAAAGTTAGTGGTCTTCTCGAACGATTATAAACTTATTAAGAAAATACTGTTAATTAGTAGCTGTTTTTTGTGCCTCTCACTTTCCTTTCTCTTTATTACAAATAAACCTCTCTTAGCTCAAGAAAATTATGATCTCACTAAACCGCTCTGACAGAAATAGAAACCCAAGTAAGCATCATCAATCAATCCAACCAATACTATAATCTCTCCCACGGAACCATTGAACCTCAACTGGATGAACCTTTAGCCAAAGCACAGGTCGGCTCGCAAAAGATACTTGAGGGTTACGCCCTTTATAAACTACCGAGGGCTTTTAGCCCTCGGTATTCTTCATTAAGTTTTCATGAGTTAGCAGAATACCCTTTCGTCTTATCATCTTTCGTTTCGGAAGCTTGAAATCGTTTTGAGCATTCTGCTAACGATTATAAAAATGGGTTTGATTCTGCCAGCAGTAAAGACACTACCCAAGGAAAAGCGATGATATACTCAGGTATTGACGAATGTCAAACATTCAGTCAGTTGTTTGTAAAATCTTTGATCGGTTTTCTCCTGCCTTTACTTTTCTATCTAGGGGGGCCTTTGCTGAACTAAAAAAAAGAGCGCCGGTGGAGACAACGCCACCCTCTTCGCCTACCGAATCTCATCCCGTCATAACCCCGCCTCAATGGCCGCTCCAACCTCCAATCAGTAAGTAGTTATGTGGTGCCTATTTACAACCAGGTCTTTTTTGGATAGAATTAAGATGATGGCTTCCTAGTTGTTTCTCCATCAGTCATCCTGACCCCGCTTGGCAGGAGAAAGATCGCGGGACTTTAGCCTGCTGTCTTTAAAAACAGAGATTCTTCGTCCGCCGATTCGGCGGGCTCTGAATGACACTCAAACACGAATACGACGCAAAATTAAAAATTATGCAACATCCTTATTTAGATAAAATACTAAATTGTAAAAAGGAGTAGCTATGAAAAAAGTCTTGCTGGTTTTTACTATTCTGATCGTTTCCGCAATTGCCGTCGGAGCATACTTCTATCTTAAATCTCCGTCACAAGAGGAGGTTTCCGACCCGACTCTTCTACGCATCAAAGAAGCCGGAAAAATTACCGTCGGAGCTGAAGCTACCTATCCTCCCATGGAAAGCATTGACGAAAAAGGTGAAATGATTGGTTTCGATATGGATTTAGCTAAAGAAATTGCTGCCGATTTAGATGTTTCGGTTGAATTTGTCAATATTCCCTGGGATGATATTTTTACCAGTCTTGTTGAAGGCAAGGTGGATATGCTGATTTCTTCAGTGACTATTTTACCGGAAAGAACTAAAGATATGGCTTTCAGCGACCCCTATTTCAATGCCGGACAAGTGATTATCGTCACTGAGGATAACCAAGATATTAAAGGACCGGGTGATCTCCAAGGCAAAAAAGTCGGCCTGCAAAAAGGTACAACCAGTGAGTTTGAAATCTTAAATTATCTTGATGAGGACTCAATCGTCGACTACGACAACTATGCGCCTGCGCCCGATGATCTAAAGGCAGGTAAAATCGACGCCATCATCATTGACTATCCAGCCGGTCTGGGTATTCTGAAAAATCACACCGGCGTTAAATTGGTAGGTAATCCCTTTACGCAGGAATTTTACGGAGTGGCGGTTCAAAAAACCGATCAGGTGCTTTTAACCGAAATTAATAAAACAATTCGTGATTTAAAACAAAGCGGTCAGTTTAAAGAACTGGAACAAAAGTGGTTTTAAGGTTCGTGCCAACCTTTGTCCGGTTTAAAAATTGAAAATAAAAAATGAGAAAAAGCATCGTTACCAAAATTTTGGGAATCGTTATTTTAGTTCCTCTTTTTTTGTTTTCGATCTTTACTTTTCTTTACATCCGAGAGGCAAAAGCGGTTTTTGACAATCTGCACCTTAACAAAGCCATCTCTTTAATTCAAACCTTAGATGCCAATATTACCAACGTCAAAGATTTAGATGACAGAGACAAGCTCCAGCTGCAAATTTATAAACTCATGTGGTTAAATCCTGATTTGATTCAGGTCAGCATTAACTTGCCCGGAGAAAAGGGCTTGGAAGTGGCTGCTTCCAATAATGTCAATCTTGTCGATAAACCGGCTGAGAAAGAAAATCAACAATCACTGGACACGGACAAAATCATCAGTCAACAAACTAAAGCTGAGAATGCCAGAGCTCTACTGGTTGTTACTCCTTTACATGTAGCTGGTCAATCAATCGGAACTTATGAGATGGTGCTTTCTCTATCGGCGGTGGATCAGATTGTCTTTCAATGGGAAAAAAATTTACTCATAATCAATAGCCTGAGTCTTATAATCTTAGCCTTTGTGTCGTATTTCCTGTTACGTAAAATTATTGTTGATCCCATCAGAATGCTATCCAAAGGGATGGAGGTAGTATCCGGTGGTAATCTCAACTATGCGGTAAAAATTAAATCCCAAGATGAGATAGGAAGATTGGGATCTCAATTTAACGATATGGCTCGTAAGTTAAAAACCTCCCAGGAACAAACAGAAGAATATAGTCAAAAACTGGAAAAACAGGTTACCAGCAAAACTATTGAATTAAACAAAACTGCCGATGAACTTGAGAAACGGCGCCAGGAAATGAAGGTCCTGAGTAAAATGTTGAAAGACAGCGAAATCAAGATGGCACAGCTGGGCCAAAAAACTCGGGAAGAATTAGAGGTAGCCGGAGGTAAAAAAGCAGACAGATGAATCAGGCACTCTGCGACATAAACTGGCAAAACGTGTTTGAAAAAATCGGATATTATACCCCCAGGCGTTCGGATGTCATACACAGGCTTCGGCAAGATCAAAAACCCGTCAACCCTCACACTCTTTTGGAAGCTTTAGAAAGATTACGCCGCCAACACTATGGCTGGAAAGGATGCAGCGATACCTATCTGACTGCTGAATTTCCCGAACTGGTGGATGAAGAAATCGCAAGATCGTGTCAGAAAATCAATAGGCTTCCTTTTGTCAGAACCATCAACGGTTGCAGCGGCCACAAAGTTCATGACTGCTGGATTGGTGGAGAAAAATCGGGTTACGGCCGTTTCCGTCGCGATGTTCTTTTTGAATTCGGCTATGGCTTTCCCTATCTTTCGCTGATTTTTGATTTAAATCACCACCACAGCTCCGAGATCATCAACCGGTTATCCCAAAGGGTGGCCGATTTCGGAAAACACCAGGGCATTCTTACCGAGGAAAAAATCAACACTCAACATACTTATATGCAAAATAACGGACGGGAAGTTACGCTCAAGCTTAAACAAACCGATTTCTGGCTTGAAGAACATACCTATAATGCTTTTTTCTACCCTTCAGAATATCACTCAAAAAGGATTGCGCTGGGGGAAGAAGAATTTGTTTCTTATCTTATCGATTTAGCCCAAAAAGGCCAACTCAAAGAGTTTACGATTGACAACCAAACCCATCAGCTGGCCAAAAGATTCTTTCAGCTTTTTAGTGGCGATAACCTTCAATAAAAATTCCAATGACAAACATCAGAATATTTAAAGCTAACAGCGAGATTAAACTTAAAAAACTTACCTGAAAAATTTGCTGTAAAATCGGGTTGCCTTTTTCCAAAATATCGATACTCTCGACATAAATCACCTCGCAAGCTCCGACTCCGGAATCTTCCCTCTGCGTACTTGAATTAATTTGAAAATATTCTGGATCAAACTCACCCGGTTGGCCTAAATTGGTAGCCGAAACATTAACCAATTTTCCTTTAATTTTGATTTGATCACCAGTAGATAAGCTACTTATTTTCTTTTCTATCTCTGGGTCATTGACAATCAGATGATTATTAGAAAATTCGTTATTATTAAAATTCAACCTACCAGGGTAGGAATAACTGCAATAGCGCATATCTTGCGAAAAGGCCAAAGAACGATCTTTAAAAATCCCGCCCGATATATTCTCGCCCCAAATTAAACACAAATCCAGGGGAAAAACGCTGTCTCTTTTATAGATACTAAACAGGCGGTAATCCATTTCGTGAGTGATTAAAGCATTGATTTCATAGCTAAAAAGGGGAGTTAGAACATATTCGTATTGATCTTTAGTGAAAGTGATGGTGGTCAGATCGCGGATGGCTTTTTGGATCGGTGGCTTTAAGGTTTCCGGACTGATGGCACTTATATTCTTATAATTATTGCGGAGAAAATAGGTAACCGTTGCGGTGATAAGAAGAATTATAATAAAAGCCAGGTTGATTTTCTTTAACATACTCGCTTCTTTACTATAGCCGATTAAAAACAAAGTGTCGGGTTTGACAAACAA
>PFXB01000041.1:2384-4256 GCA_002791435.1 candidate division WWE3 bacterium CG_4_9_14_3_um_filter_43_9 | reverse complement strand
TTTATCTTTTAAAAGAAAGAAGAAATCCACGTAATCCCGCCAAGCTGCTCTTCTGCCTAAAGTGTGGGCCTTGTCCGCGGCAACGTCTTTGACGGAAGCCAAGTCAATGGAATCAGTTTTTACTAAAGGGAACAAGGGTTTGAAATAATACCATAAAAAGGTAATATTGACTTCATTTTGAGCAGCAAAACTCAGTTCGTCTTCGTTGTTGATGTAAAAACGATTTGTACCGAAAGTGGCTTTGGTTTTTAGCCGCAAAGCGTTATTAATCGGTTTGGCAACAAAAACATCGAAGTCGAAAGACTGCCGATGTTTTATCTGCAGAGCCAATGCCGTGCCGCCGGCCAGATAGCCGATTTTTTTGAAAGCGGAGAGTTGGGTAAAAATTTCTTGTCGCTTTTTATTCAATATTTCGGGGTATATTTTTAACATAGTTTTGGGGATCCAACCTTTTTCTTTTTAGACCCAGAAGGTAATTTTTGACAAAATGGAAACGGGCTGGATCATAGTTTTTATAGGGGAAGGTGACAAAAATTTTTTTCATCTCCGTTTCCTGATAAACCCGAAACAGCCAGAGCCAATCCTCCAGTCGGCCAGAGGATAAAACTTGATGGAGAATGTATGTCTTATCCCTTTCCAGATCCAAATGTCTGATATCGGCAGTCCATAAAACAGGTTGCAGTCTGGCCGGAATTTTTTTCGTTCTTAAAAACGGTTTTAAACTTGACATGGTGTTTTGTACATTTTAACAGGAAATCGCGGTTGAGAAAAGAGGATAGTTGGTGGGTGTAGTCGCCAAATAATGATGCCCCCCAAAGGGATAGCCTATGCGCCGGTATTAGAATCTTAAGTCGGGATGTTCATGTTCATTGCTTCTCTAGGTTAGTCCTGTTAAAATAAGATTGAGAAAAATGTCAGGGAGAACCTTGGAAAATGCAAATTAAAGAAGTAATAGACTACTGGATTGAAAGTGGAGAATCAAACCTTTCCGCGGCCCAGGATTTATTTAAGACCAGACATTATGTTGAATGTCTATTTTTTTGTCATTTGTGCGTTGAGAAAATTATCAAAGGGTTAATCGTTAAAAAGAGCAAAGAACCCCCCCTGCCGATTCATGACCTGCTAAAACTTTCAGAAAAAACCACTCTTCGCTTTTCAGAAAACCAACTAAAACTTCTGGCCCAAATCAATGAATTTAATATCAGAGCCCGCTATGATGACATCAAGTTGAAATTTCACAAAACAGCCACTAAAGAATATGCACAGCAATATTTACATCAAACAGAGGACCTGTTTTCATGGCTAAGAAAAAAACTTTAGATAGAAAAATCAGAAATCAAGTTTATAAGTATCTAGCCTTTATAAAACGGAACGGCTTTAGGATTGAAAAGGCGATTGTCTTTGGTTCTTTCGCCAAAGGCAATCCCAAGCCCTGGAGTGATATCGATCTTTGTCTTGTGTCGCCAAGATTTAAGGGGGACAACCTTGAACAAGCGGCCCAACTGGCCTTTTTGGCTCATAAAATTGGCCTTTTTATTGAACCCCACCTTTTTCATCCGCATGATTTAAAAGAAAAATTTGATCCATTGGCGGATGAGATTAAAAAATATGGGATTGAGATAAAAGAAGAGAATAGGTCAGGAAAATCAAGTCACTAATACCTAATTTTATTCAAACTTCGCGAATACCCCGCCTGACAGGGTGGGGATGAAGCGCAGCAGTGAACGAACTCGCCCGAAGGGATACCCCACCCGTAGCGAAGCGGAGGGTAGGGTAGTTCATTCGACAAGTTAGGCTTGACAAGCCACCCCCCCCGTTATACTCTAGAGGTAAGGAATAATTTCCTAAGGACCAAAATGTTGCCCCGAACAA
>PFXB01000041.1:1470-2374 GCA_002791435.1 candidate division WWE3 bacterium CG_4_9_14_3_um_filter_43_9 | reverse complement strand
CTCATCTCTGCTATTATTTTTAACCCTTCTCTTCCTAGTTAACTTTACCTTGGGATCTACGTCAGTCTATACTGCCGGTTTAAGTAGTGTTTCTCACATACCTTGGTCTTCGCAAGTATCTATTGAGAGTAAACAGACTACGAAGTTCACCACAGCAACTAGTCTCCCAGCCAATGGGAAAATTCTGATCACCTATCCCGCAGGCTTTGATATTTCGTCAGCCACTTTTGATTCTTGGTCTGATTTTAATGGAGGACAAAGTATCAGTATTTCAGGTCAAGTGATTACTATTACACGAGATAATACCGGTACCAGTTCGCCTGCTGGAGCAAAGTATATAGTACTTTCAGGAATAATAAACCGCGCCACCGCAGCATCAACGTATACCGTTATGGTAGAAACAAAAAATAGCGAGGGGACAACACTTGATGGATCAACCGCATCGATGGTATTTTCGATAACTCCAACCGATGATGGGCTTGATACGAATGCTCCATGGGCGAAAGGGAACGCTGACTATAGAAATACAGCTCAAGGAAAAACAGCTGGTCCCGAATATCCAACAATAAAGTGGGCATATGGTTCGGGGTATGGAGATTCGCATACATCAATTATTCAAGATTCAGCCGGAAACTTATATTTTGGGGGCGACCGAATGATTTCACTCACATCAGCGGGAGTATTGCGTTGGGAAACAGCAATATCTGCATGGGATTTTTATCCAGCACTTGCAGCAAATGGAACAGTTTACGGGATGAATGGTTCGTATTTACGTGCATACAATAAAGATACAGGTGCGGAACTTTGGTCGTACAATATTTCTAATTCAGACAACTACAATACAGGGGTGGTTATCGGTCCAGATGGTACTGTGTATGTTTTTGGAAGATATAGTACTGATTAT
>PFXB01000041.1:159-1463 GCA_002791435.1 candidate division WWE3 bacterium CG_4_9_14_3_um_filter_43_9 | reverse complement strand
ATTCAGATGGGACATTAAAATGGTCTTCAAGTTCGTTATCGCTCAATACAAGATCAACTCCGTCATTTGCAATTGATCCAGTATCTGGAGAGATGATAATTTCTGGTGAAAATGGATTTAAACGATTATTCCCTGATGGTCGCACTATTGGCACCGCATCAGGAGGCAACTTTGTAAATGATCCTACTGTTTTAGCGGCAGACGGTAGCGCTTATGTATCGGGGAGAAATGCAGGAAATGGTGTGTTTGCAATGAATAGTAACGGGAGTCTCAAATGGAGTACTGCATCCCTTGGGGGAACAAACGGCGCATCGGGAATTTCACTTGATGGATCCAGATTTTTTACACGGAGCGGAGATTGTCTCTATTCTATTAATACAACAAACGGAGCAACCGCATGGACATCAACCGCAATCTCTGGGTTTACATGGACAGCAAGCCTTGCGGTTGATCCATTCAATGAGACAGTATATTTTGGGAACCACTCACGTAAACAATCAGATGGGAGTTTAAAGTGGAAATACACTGCAATGGGTAATTGCGATTCTCCAACTATTGGAAAAGATGGCATTTTGTACTGCTTGCAACATTACAGCGCTACATATTCAGTGTTTGCTATTCAGCCGTGGACAATTGGTATAATAGCGGACCAAACACATTACAAAATAGGCGACGTAATCACGCTTCTGGCAACGTCATCAATGCTACAACGAGATCCAGCAGCCTCCGAAGACAACCAAGTGCAGGCAGTGATGCCGAACGGAGACAAGGTGGCGTTAAGTTACGACTCCAGTAGTGACGGTAACACGATCTGGACGGGAACATATACGATTCCGTCTGGTACCACCGACGGGGCTTATACAGCTACCGTTCAAGCCGGTGCGTATAAGGTGGAAACTGATGTTGTTACAACATTTGCTACTGCCCCCACTGGTTCTAATAACACTGGGATTACAGATACCTTTACCTACACCGTAGACAACACTGCTCCTACGGGAAGTATGACCATCAATTCCGGTGACACCTATACTATTCTTCCAGAGGTTACTCTGACTCTCACAGCCACGGATGCTACCTCTGGTGTTTCTCAGATGATGGTTTCTGAAGACTCAACTTTCACCGGAGCCTCGTGGGAAACTTATGCCACCACCAAGAGTATGACTCTAAGCTCGGGTGATGGTACTAAAACGGTCTATGTCAAGTTTAAAGATCAAGCTGGCAATATCTCTGAAGTCTATTCAGATACTATCATTCTTGACGGAACGGCTCCCTCGGATGAAATCTCGATTAACAGTAACGCCACC
>PFXB01000041.1:0-147 GCA_002791435.1 candidate division WWE3 bacterium CG_4_9_14_3_um_filter_43_9 | reverse complement strand
CGGGAAGTAACTTTAACCATTGATGCCACAGATGTTCTTTCGGGTGTCTATCAGATGATGATTTCAGAACAAGCAGACCTTTCTGACGGAACATGGGAAACGTATGCCACCACCAAAAGTTGGACGCTTTCCACTGGTGACGGCACC
>PFXB01000015.1 GCA_002791435.1 candidate division WWE3 bacterium CG_4_9_14_3_um_filter_43_9 | reverse complement strand
ATACTCAGAAGTAATCTGGGTCTCCATGATCGATTTTCAAGTAAAGTGGATTAAAATTCCTGCGTTTTTGGCGTAGGAATTTTTTTGCTAAATTGCTGGTTTTCCTACGGCTGATTCTGATATAATCTTAAGAGAGGATTTTAAAAGATGAGGAATCGGCACATCAGCCAAAATGGATTTACCATCATTGAAATTTTAGTGGTGGTGGTTATTATCGGGATTTTAGCCTCCATCGTCGTGGTTTCTTTTAACTCCACTTTACGTAAATCCAGAGAAACAAAAGTCAAGGCAGATCTTACCCAGATTGCCAAGGCAGTGGAAGCCTTGGGTGTGGATACGGACCGCTATCCCAACGGTTGTCCCAAAGAGAGCACCGCCAATCCGGAAGTGATGGATTTAACAACCTCTGTGGCAGGGCTTTTGTCAAGACCGCCTGTCGGAGTAGTACAAGCACCGTGTGAATGGACCGCTTTTGCTGTCAGTCAATGGAACGGTCCGTATCTTAAACAAGTCTTGGTAGATCCTTGGAACCGCAACTACTTTTTTGACCCGGACTTTGCTCCATATATGTACAACAGCGCCTGTCCTTCTCAAGCCCCCCAAGCAGTCTGCGTGGTGGTAGGTTCTTTTGGCCCGGATGGATCCATGTACAATTGCGACGATTTTTTCATCAAACTCTGGCAGTGAGAATTGCTTACAGTCGCTTGTATTTATTCAGCTCTTTCCAGTAAGCGTCATTGCGATCCGCCGACTCGGCGGAGAAGCAATCTCCGCCAATCTCACTAAATCTTGATGCAAATGGTTTCTTCTTTAGCACGAGTTTCGCGTTATAAGTCATTCTGGATCCGCTCATCTAGCGGAGATAGAATCTCTTTTTAGTTACTAGATACTATCGGTCGTTCCACTCCCTCCAGGATGACAAACTGTTACTCATGCCCGCATTTGCGAAACTCGTATTTAGTTTAGATCGCCACGTCGTCCCGCTAAGCGGGACTCCTCGCGATGACAGTTAGAGTTTTTCGGTAAAAACTGAATAGTTACAGTCGCTTCAATTGACAAGTTAAACCCCGAAAGACTAAGATTAAACTATAATATTGTAAAAACAAGATAAATCGAATCTCGTAATTCAGGTTAATTAAGAATACTGAGGGCTTTTAGCTCCCGGAAGTTTATGTCTACCAAAAGAAAAAAGGCTAAAACCAGTTATGCCAAGGTGGTTATCCATAAAGGCAAGCTTTTCCGTTTTCTGCTTCCTTTTGTGTTGATTCTGCTGACCGTTTTGATCTTATGTCTTTTCCAAAATATAGCCATTCAGCCAGGTTCATCTCCATCTCCATTTCAATCCTGGTTTGGCATAAAACCATCATCAACTGAGATTAACGAAACTACAGATTTGTCACAACCTTGGTCCGAGAATCCACAAGCTACCCAATCAGCCGAAACATCCACCTCCAGTTTGCCGCAGTGGAATGAGGTTCCGCCTGATTTTATGGTTTCTGACGAGACCACCGCCGTTTTATTTTCCGAACTTGAACAGCAAATCGCCGCCATGGAAAAACTGGAAATTCCGGTGGCTTTAGTGCAAAAATTACAGTCAGCAGCCCTGGCAGATTTTGAGCGGGGGGACGGGGATGCGGCGCGCCAAAAAATTTTATGGACGCTGCAGTTAACGCGGGAATTAATCTCTCTCAAAACTGAACCACAGCTGCCTACTCCCTGAGGGGAAATTTAGGGACTGACTTCCTTCCAATCAATCTCAATGTCTCCACCGCCCAGGTAACGGGTTAAAAAGTCGCTCAGCAAATACTGGGGTTGAAAAATGAATTTTTCCGCCGGGGTGTTAACGTTTGAGACCGCTCCTTTGCGCCCCAAATCCCTGGCTAAAATTATTCTTTGGCAGGAGGCTACTGATCCTTTAATCTGTAGTGGAGTTGTACCCTGGGAGTTGATATTGGTATTAAAATCTCCCTGCGTTATAAAATAGCCGCTGATTGTGCCCACATTTCCCCAGATACCGACGCTACCGGTTATCAAAAAGAGAGCAATACTGTCCGGTTGGATGGTAAAATCCTTTTTGATGGTCGCGTCACCTTCAATAATGATGATGGTTGAAAAAACATTATCCTCGAAGCCTTGTGAGATTGAATTCTGATCAATGGTATAATTGCCGGTGTAATAAAAGATTCCGTCGTGATCCGGCAGTTTATTATTCGGTAAAGGTTGGGCCTGTTCTCTGACTAAATCGTATTTATCAATAAAATCAGCCAGCGTAGTTTTGGCGCCCAAGGAGTAATTAGTCAATATCCAGGGTTTTTCTGAGACAAAATTTATTTGCGTGGCATTACCCACAATCACTAAAGAGTCGGTGTTATAAACTCCACTGGGGGGCAAAGCTCCCATCTCAATGCCTCCTGCGGCATAAAGATCGGGCTGGCCGGTTATTTGAATCCAAGGACCGAAAATCGTCTGCACCGGGCTGTTGGAAAGATTGCCGGCCATGTCGAGGATCCGAAATTGAACTTTCATGATAGTGGCTGAATCGCCGAAATCGATAGCCGGGGTAGTCAATTTAACGAAACCGGTATAACCATCCGCGGCATTTTGGCCATTGTCAACTCTTGTGACCGAAGAAACCGAATACCAATCTTTTTCTCCATCACCATTGTGATCCCATTCCTGGTTTTGATGGTCGGTATAATAAGCATATTGGGCAGTGGCGGTGTCAATTCCGGAAGTGATGTCGCGCACTTCTATCATCGCTACATACGTATGATCATTGCCGCTTTGCTGTTGATCAAAATTGCGCCAATCCTGGGGAGCAATGGTGTCAATTTTCAGAGGCACATTATGGATCGCCTCATTGTTGCCGACATTATCGGTACTGTAGTAATGAAAAGTGTGGTTGCCATTTTCGACAATGGTGAAGTTGAACGAGGCCTCATAGCCGCCATGAATGGATATTCCGTCCCAAAAAGAAAGGCCGATAAAGCCGGTGTCTTGAGTATATAGTCTTAAATAAATCTGATTAGAGCCTGAAGGAACCGTAAAAGTCCGTGTCAGCATCTGCCAGTCTGTTTCGCCCACAATCCTTTCATAACTTTCACAAAGTTTAGTATCGGTATCCATGCTACCGCTGCCTTTAGCCCAAACTTCAAACCAAGCACCGGTTCCTCCCCACAACTCAACAGTTTTAATCCAAGCCGAGGCGGTATAGGTTTGGCCGGGAGTCACTGCCACCGCATAATTTCGATCGTGCCAGAAGTAGGTACCGTCGCCTAAAATAGCAGTGGCGGCTGCTCTCCAGCCAAACTTATGTTCCAGAAATGTCCGCCAGAACAAAGCCCAACCCGAGTTATGATCCCAGTTATAAACGGTGAGCAGATATCCATTTTCAAAGGATGGATTCAAAACTTGATTTTCACTGGTTTGATACTCATAGATCGTGGGGTCCTGGCTATCTAACCAGTAGGTGCTTGAGGCTGGTCCGGATTCGATGTCCGAGGCGGTTAAAGTTACATCCACGGTTGAAGTGTACCAATCATGATTGCCTATGGTTCCTTGAAACTCATGGGTGGTTCCCGGAGCAGTGGTATCAGCCGCCCAAATTGGAACAACAACCGCAAAAAAGAAAAACAGAGCAACTGTCAGCGTAATTAAGACGAAGGGTAATTTTTTGAGCAGCTTCTTCATTAATCCTAAGCATAACACACTTGGAAAAAGATAGAAAGCTTGAATGTTTGGCTGTTAAGTCGCCTCATTTTGTTTTGACGTTACAAAAATTTTGACAAATCTCAATTTTTCTTGTATAAACTACCCAACGCCGAAAAAGGCGTTTTTAAATTCCCCGGAAGGGGGTTATTGTGGATATCAATCAAAATACCAACAATCAAAAAGTTTACGTAACAGCCGAAGGCTTGAAGAAATTAGAGAAAGAGTATGCGGAATTGACCAAGGTTAAACGCAAGGAAATCGCTGAGAAACTAGCGCGGGCGCGTGAATTGGGTGACCTTTCGGAAAATTCAGCCTGGGAGCAAGCACGCAGCGAGCAATCATTCGTTGAAGGTAGGATTCAGGAACTGGAAGAAATATTAAAAAATGCGGTCACTGTTAATGTTGAAGGCCATGGTAGCCAGGCAGTCAAAATCGGATCGAAAGTCAAAGTTCATCTAGATGGCGATGAGGAAGAGTTTACCATTGTGGGGGCTCCTGAGGCCAATCCTCAGCAGAAGAAGATTTCGCATGAATCGCCCCTAGGGATGGCTCTGCTCGGTAAAAAAGTGGGAGATAAGGTAGAAGTCGAAGCGCCGATTGGAAAAATCAATTATACCATTCTGGCCATTGCATAATAAAGTAACTATTCCGTTCTTTCCAGTAGATTTGCGAAGCGCTAACCACCGCTTCTGGTGGTGGTAACCTTGATTTGGATAGGGTTTTGTAGCCTGGGTTTTGTAGCGG
>PFXB01000011.1 GCA_002791435.1 candidate division WWE3 bacterium CG_4_9_14_3_um_filter_43_9 | reverse complement strand
GCCTTGGGAGGAAAATCAGGCGCAGAAGCCAAATCAATTGTCGGACAATCCCTGGCAAAATACGAAGAAAGTTCGCTCGATCTGGTTTCCCAAGATTTTGAAATGAGAATACCGTTATCCGGGCTCGAGATGCAGTTTGATGAAAAAGACACCTACCAAAAAGCCTATCTTTTGGGCAGAAGCGGCCATTTAATCCAGGACTTCTTAGACGAACTTAGCGCTCTCCTTTTCAGTTGCAAGATCATGCCAGCCTTTACCGTCAATCAGGATCTGACTTCTCAATTAATCAATGCCTTAAACGACAAAATTAACGAGTCAACCATAGATGCCGGATTCGTGATCTCAGATAAAGAGTTGTTATTAAGAAGCGAAGCTTACGGTTGTGAGGTTGATCTGAATAAATTCAATGAAATCTTTTTACGGGAACTGGCTTATTTGGAAAACAGGCTGGAAATACCGGTAGAGAGAAGAGAGCCAAAAATTAAAATCGCCGACATCCAGGCTTTGTTGCCTGAGGCCCAAGAAGTCATCGCCAAGCCTTTAAACCTTTCATTTGCAGATCAGGTCTGGGAAATACAGGTTGATGAAGTACGCAACTTTTTGGCCTTTGATTTCGTAAAGAGTGAGCAAGGCACCACCTTGCTTCCCTATGTCAAAAACCGGGATTTTCTTTTACAAAAGGTAAGGGAGAAAACTGCCGGAGTCAAGGACCAATTTCAAAGCGTGCAGCTAAAACAGATCGGCGATAAAACGGTGGCGATAGAAATTCCCAAGGAAGGGAAAGTCTTAGATTTGGAAAAAACCGTGGACGCCGTAGATGCCTATTATCAGATGGGCGCCGAAGAGGAAAGTGTGGCTTTGGCGGTTGTTTTGGAAACACCGGAAATGCTGAAAGAGAAAGGAATCATCAACGCCTCGCAATTGATCGGTTTTGGAGAATCACACTTTCCGATTGGCTGGGGTCAGATGGGGAGAGTACACAATATAGAAACGGCGGCAGCCAAACTTAACGATTATTTGGTAGCCCCGGGAGAGACGTTTTCAACTAATATTGCTTTAGGCGAAATTTCTTATCAGACCGGTTATTGGGGAGGACTGGCTTTGATCGGCAATCGATACGTAGGAGCCATCGGCGGCGGAGTATGTGAAATAGCCACAGTTCTTTTCAGAGCAGCCCTAAATTCCGGATTAAAAATAAATTCCAGAACACCCCATGCGACAGTTATTTATCATTACGATTGGCCGCAAAGGGGAATTGATGCCACTATTTTTCCGGACACCGGGCTCGACTTTAGTTTTATCAATGATACGGCTGGCTATATTTTGGTGCAAACCAAAGTGCAAGGCGCAGAAGGAGTTTTACGTATTGAGTTTTGGTCAGATGAAAAGCGCCGGGAGGTTACTCTTTCCGCCTCCAAAGTCGAAAACGTGGTCGCACCGGGGGAGCCACTTTTAATAACTGATGCTACTCTCAAGCCAGGCGAGAAAAAATTGACAGAGGTACAGGCTGAGGGATGTGATGTGGAAGTTACCAGAACAATCAAAGAAAGAGGCAGTGCCCAAGAAGAAATCATTAAAAGCCATTATCGACCATGGCGGGCGGTGTATCTGGTAGGAGAATGAGGGGTGTGTTATAATTGAATTCGATAAGGATTAAAAAAAGGAAGAGACAGATGATCGAATCGTCGAATAATTAGAAAATACTAAATTCTAAGCACCAAGCCTCAAATAAGCACTAAGCACCAAATTAGATTTAAAGCACCAGAATTTTAGAATTTTGAGTTGACATTGCCCATGATCAAGTTTGAAAACGTAGTCAAAAAATACCTCAAAAATTCAGTAGCCCTTTCCGGGATTAATCTTGAAATCGGAAAGGGCGAATTTGTGTTTATTGTGGGGCCTTCTGGAGCGGGTAAAACCACGTTGTTGCGGCTTATTATTCGCGAAGAAAAACCGACGGAAGGGAAGATATTGGTGGATGGAGTTGATGTCGTCAATCTCCCCGCGCGAAAACTGCCCAAACTGCGGCGCAAAGTGGGGATGGTTTTCCAAAGCTATCGATTGCTGCCCAAACGTACGGTTTATGAAAACGTGGCTTTTGCGCTTGAAGTTTCTGGCCGTTCCAACAGAGAAATTCAGAAGGTAGTTCCTACCATGTTAAGGTTGGTGGGGCTGGAAGATAAAGATAACCATTTTCCGAATCAACTCTCAGGCGGTGAGGCGCAAAGAACGGCAATTGCCAGAGCTTTGGTGCACGAACCGGATATTCTTTTAGCCGACGAACCTACAGGCAACCTCGATCTAACCAATGCTTGGGAAATCATTCAGCTTTTAAACCAGATTAATTCATGGGGAACTACGGTGGTCATGGCCACCCATAACCAGGATATTGTTAATGCTTTGAAAAAGCGGGTGATAACTATGGATAAGGGACTCATTATTCGCGAAGAAAAGGACGCCAACGGGAAGAAATAAGTCAAAAGTAAGGTAGTTCTCTCCGCCGACTGGCGGATCGAACAGTAAAACTATTATTCTTCGACTAAGCCGCCCCCGCCTGCCGGCGAGGCAGGGATTCGGCAGGATGCGGGATCCCGCAGGAATGAAGGAAGGAGACTTTGTAGCGGCGAACGCAAGAATCGCCATGATCCGAGAAAATGGAAACCTAAAGGTTTCCGCTACCGGCTAGGATGAATAGAGAAAATGGAAACCTAAAGGTTTCCGCTACCGGCTAGGATGAATAGTTAAGTTTCCAAGGGAGGAAGCTTTAAGAAAGGTTCTCACAACAATCAAAGGATACAAAAATGGCTTTTTTATCGACTACGCTCAGGATTTTTAAAAATTCAACTCTGCATATCAGCCGCAATCCCTGGCATAGTATAGCCGCCTTTTTGGTCTTGAGTCTAACCTTATTTCTAATTGCGGTCTTTATTTTGGTCATGATGGGAATGAATGTTATCCTTTCCTATTTTGAATCCCAGCCGCAAGTGACGGCTTTCTTTAGGAATGAATCCTCTGAGGCCGAAATTTCCAATATCAAGGAAAAACTGGAGCAAACCGGAGAAGTCGCCAAGATTGAATATATTTCCAAAGAAGAAGCTCTGGTTCGCTTTAAAGAGCAGAATAAGGATGAACCGGTCCTTTTTGAGATGGTTACCGCCGGGATGCTGCCTGCCTCCTTGGAAGTTTCAGCCACCGACATCATCTATCTGCCGCACTTGGCCGATATCTTAACTCACGAGAATGCGGTTGAAGAAGTGGCTTTTCATCAAGATGTGGTCGAAACTCTGCAAAAGTGGACGAACGCCATTCGTATCGGGGGTCTTGTTATCGGCGCCATTTTTATAGCCGCTTCCATTCTCATTGTTTTGGTAACCATCAGCATGAATATCGCCACCCGTGCCGAGGAAATAGAAATAATGCGTTTGGTCGGAGCCTCCACCTCTTACATCCGTTGGCCGTTTATTTTGGAAGGGATTTTATATGGAGTAATTTCTGGGATTTTGGGAGTAGGTGCAATTTTTTTGCTCTTTCCCCAAATTTCTCCCCCTTTATCCGAATTTTTAGCCGGCATTCCGGTTTTCCCGGTTCCAAACGCTATTTTTATTAAACTTTTAGCGGTGGAAATAGCGCTGGGAATTTTTGTTGGCGTTTTAGGTTCAACCATCGCGGTGGCCAGAAAATTAAAAGCCTGAAGGTGAATATGCTTTCCAAGTTTCTAAAAATTTTGGCTGTCATTGGTTTTCTTTTCTCAGTAACCGTTGGGATACCGGTTAAAGCTGAGTTGGACGATGATCTTAAAAATACGCAAAGCCAAATGGAGGAAAATAAAAAGGAGCAGGATCTGCTCAAACAAGCCATTGCAGACGCCAAAAATCAGGAAAAAACGCTGGCCAATCAACTGGCTTATCTTGACAATCAGATTGAATTAACCGAGCTGCAGATTGAGGAAACCCAGGCTGAATATCTGGCCAAGCAGGATGAACTTGACAACCTTTTGGATAATCTGGCCAATCTTGCCCAAAAAATCGAGAAAACACAAAGCGCCATTGACAAACTTACCGCCGCCTTTACGGCTCGCATCCGTGATTCCTACAAAACTTCGCAGTCGTCAAAATTGACGTCCAGCTTGCCGATGTTGCTTTCGACATCATCCAACCTGCAGGATGTCGTTTTGCGCTTTAAATATCTCAAAGTAGTGGAGCAGCATGATCAACAATTGCTTGGCCAGCTCGAGGAGGCCAAGAAAACGTTCAATGAAGAGAAAGCCAATCTGGAAACAAAAAAGCAGGAACTGGAAGAACTAAAAGACGAGCTGTCACAGGAAAAGCAGCGGCTGGAAGGGCAAAGCAACACCTTGGCTGCCCAAAAAAGCAGCAAGGACCATCTTTTAAAAG
>PFXB01000129.1 GCA_002791435.1 candidate division WWE3 bacterium CG_4_9_14_3_um_filter_43_9 | reverse complement strand
CAGCCCGACTTCGTCGGATTGGCTTCATCCGCCCCGCCATGCGGGACGGTATTAAGCTTGGAAAAATAAAGGGTTACAGAAAAACCTCACCTTTTTTCAATCCTGAAGTCTTAATTTACCCCGCATCTGAAAGTTTTTTTAAATACAAGGAGTTGATCCCACTGCTGCAAAGTGATGATTTGAGAAATAAAATTGTTCAATTATTTAATGAGAAAAGTATCGCTTCTTTTATTCAAAATATTCTGGATAAACCGGAGAACAATTGCTGGCGGGATGAAAAAAGCATGATTTGTATTAAAATTAATGAGGAATAACAGCCGATTAACGATATAAGTGTTATCTATCCTCGGTGTATGGTGAAACATAAAATTCTCATACTCGCTATCAATTCTGGTCAAGGTTTTTCTTGATTCATTCGTGCTAGAATAACAATCTGGCTGTAACAGCTAACCGGTAAATTCTGGTCACTTAAACCACAAAACTGGGAAGCGTCTTGTACCAACTCTATTTCACACCCCAAACTTTCCTGTAAAAATTGGACAATTTCTAGATTGTTTCTTGGTCTGGCTGGTGAAAATTCTTCGCTGTAACCATATCCCGGCATATTGGAAATGAAAATCATACCGCCCGGTTTCATGAATTCTTTCAGATTAAAGAGTAGTTTGCGCCAATCAATGGGTTTATAATTTAGGATATCAACCATCACGGCTGCACTAAGTTTTTCTATATTTTCACCCATAACTTTTTCTAATTGTTCCGTAAATGCGGGACTGCCGAAATCACCTACATCCCAACAAATCGGTACGGTATTCACATCTGCTAAATCTTTTACTCTCTCTTCCTTATCCACCAAAACTTTACGGCAGGTAAGATCGGCAACCAGCGGGTATTTACCACAACCGATATCCATCACCATACCGCCAATCCTTCCTTCCCGCTCCATTTCCACTAACCGTTCCCTGATTTTAGCTTTGAACTCTTCAGTATATTTTTCACCCCAATGAACATCCCAACCGTCCTTTGCCTCTGCCGCCGTATCAGACAGAGAACCCAAAGTCATTCCCACACCAAATTGGTAATCATTAAACTGAACACCGGGAACCGGAATAAACTCGAGTGATTGATTGTCGCTGGAAAAAATAGCTTGAGGATAACGCCTGGCCAATATCATAAGATGGTGTAAATTTACATGCGGAAACACACCACTCCAACCTTCACTGTATCCCCAATCTCTCAATTGCTCTACCATCTCTTGGCTAACTTCCGAACTTTTAGTGACTAAATTATAAAGCGTATCTTTTGGATTTGCTCCTGTAATAATCTTTGGGGTAACACCTTCATCGCAGAATGGTTCCACCAATGCTACCTGCCAGGCTTTGACTCCGGCTTCTTCTAATGTTTTACCCAAATCTAAAATGGTTTCCGCTCTGACGGCATATAAATCATTCTTATCGTTATACCATCCTTGTCCAAACATCTCCGGATTCTCACCAACAACTCGAACAAGAGACTGATGAATAATCCTATATAATCTTTGATACTCTTCTGGCGGTAGCTCGGCATGAGGAGCACAGCGGACAAAATCTCGCTCCAGAGGCAGAAAATAGTCTTCTGGCCTTTTCGGTTTTTGGATTGCTGGTTTATATAATTCAGAACCATCCGAAGGTCCCATTAAACCCTACTCCGATTAATTCTTCACCTCCAGTATACTACAAAAAAACGGAGCTTTGTGACTCCGTTTTTTCTTTAACGCTTGAAAGTGGCAGGAAGATTTCTTCGATTATGAGGCCATCGAAAAGGCGCAAATACACTCCACTCGTGACATGGAGTTTGGAAAACTCCTTAGAAAGGAGGTGATCCATCCGCAGATTCCCCTACGGATACCTTGTTACGACTTAGCATTGATTATTGGTTTCACCTTAGTGCCGCCGAATCGGCGGTCCTTCGGGTGCCCCCAACTTTCCCTACTTGACGGGCGGTGTGTACAAGGACCGAGAACGTATTCACCGCGGTATAGCTGACCCGCGATTACTAGCGATTCCGACTTCATGTGGGCGAATTGCAGCCCACAATCCGAATTGAGACCAGGTTTTTGAGATTAGCTCTAGGTTACCCCTTTGCAACCCTTTGTCCTGACCATTGTAGCGTGTGTGTTGCCCTGGGCATAAGGGCCACGCTGACTAGACGTCGTCCCCTCCCTCCTCCCCGTTACCGGGGCAGTCTCCCGTGAGTGATACAACACGGGATAGGGGTTGCGCTCGTTGTGGGACTTAACCCTAACATCTCACGACACGAGCTGACGACAGCCGTGCAACACCTGTGCTACACCCTCGAAGGAGTCCGGCTTTCGCCGGATTTGCAGTAGCATGTCAAACCCAGGTAAGGTTCTTGGTTTATTATCCAATTAAACCACGCGCTCCACCGCTTGTGCGGTCCCCCGTCAATTCCTTTGAGTTTTAGCCTTGCGGCCGTACTCCCCAGGCGGGATACTTAACGCGTTAGCTTACGACACTCACCCCCGCAAAGCGGGGACAAATATCTAGTATCCATCGTTTACAGCGTGGATTACACGGGTATCTAATCCGCTTCACTCCCCACGCTTTCGTGCCTGAGCGTCAAGCAAGAGCCAGAAAGCTGCCTTCGCCTTTGGTGTTCCTCTCGATATCAACGGATTTCACCCCTACACCGAGAGTTCCGCTTTCCCCTCCCTGCTTCAAGTAGTGCAGTTTCCCAAGCGTTTTCCCAGTTAAGCCGGGAGATTTCACTTGAGACTTACCCTACCGCCTACGCAACTCTTTACGCCCAGTAACTCCGGATAACGCTTGCCACCTACGTATTACCGCGGCTGCTGGCACGTAGTTAGCAGTGGCTTTCTAGTAGGGTACCCTCATTATGTTCCCCTACCACAGCAGTTTACGACCCGAAGGCCTTCATCCTGCACGCGGCGTCGCTGCGTCAGACTTTCGTCCATTGCGCAAAATTCCTGATTGCTGCCTCCCGTAGGAGTTTGGGCCGTGTCACAGTCCCAATGTGGCTGTCCGTCCGCTAAGACCAGCTACCCGTCTTCGCCTTGGTGGGCTTTTATCTCACCAACTAGCTGATAGGCCGCGGGCTCATCCCTAACCGTAAAAGCTTTACCCCGCAACATTTCAATTGCGGGGACCATCAGGTATTAGTCCGACTTTCGCCGGATTATCCCTGTGTTAGGGGTAGATTTCCCACGTGTTACTCACCCGTTTGCCACTTACCTCATGCATAGCACGAGAAAACCCACAGCTTAATTAATAATTTCTAATTTTAAATTTTTATTCAATTCTTAATTTTTAATTAAGCATTAGATATTTAAAATTCATTGGAAATTAGAAATTTAGAATTTAAAATTAGTTGTAGAGTTCCCTTGTGCTACACACAAGGTTCGTTCGACTTGCATACCTAAGGCACGCCGCCAGCGTTCATCCTGAGCCAGGATCAAACTCTTCTTCAAATTTTTTGTCGAAAAATTTGTAAAAACTAAAATTACGGTGAAGTTTAAAGCTTCACCTACTTCCTACCACTTTCAAATGTTAAAGAGCAAACATAAGAAAAACCGGCAGATTAAAAGTCTGCGGTTTTTCGTTTTAGTTCGATGACGGTCTTAAGCCGCCATTGATATTTTTCCAGAAACCAACCGTATCCTAGCACAAAAGATTGTGACGGTCAAGCAGATGTAAGGGATTAAAAGTTTCCCCACTCCCGGTGTGGAGAAACGACACATCGATTCCTTTCTCTCTGTCTGATATAATTGATTTAATGACCAAACCTTCGGAAAGTCTACCCATCATTGATGAACAAAAGATCGGAGCCCACTTAAAATTCCATGGTCTTTCAGGACCAGAAATTGACGCCGAACTTGTTGATATCGAAAAATCAGGCGGGCTGCCTGCGGAAATTTTAAGATGGTGGAGAGGAGATGCTCATACCCATTCAGCAGAAAGCACACGAGAGGGATTCAATTATCCGGAAGGTCTTTATCATTACGAAGAAATCCTATACTATTATGAGATGTTGGGGCTGGATTTTGTTTGTTTTACCGAACACGCTTCGCTTCCCCAATCTCCTTGCGTGCAGGAACCGACCAGCGCAATTTCACAATCACTCCTTGAACATACCAAAAGAATTCATAACCTCCGAAAAGAACTAAGCGGCAAGTACCGCTGTCTTCCCTTTGCCGGGGTTGAAGCAAACATAATGTATGAGGGAGAAAAGCCCCGAATTGATATTCCTGATGAGGTTTTGGCCGAACTTGATTTTGTCATCGCCTCAAGACACAGAGTGCCGGAAGAAAAAAGAACTGAACTGGGAGATATTCGGGAGAGTCTTTCTTCGGCGATTGTGAATCCGTATGTGAACGTCATCGGACACCCGGATCGCGATATACAAACAAAAACTGAGGATCCCCGGGCTGCCGAAGCATATTGGCAAATGTGGAAAGAATTGCTCGGAGAAATGCGTTTAAAAAATAAAGCCTTTGAAATTAATCTCAAGGCTCAACCCGATCCAAAATTAGTCCAAATGGCGGCCGATATGGGAGTGAAATTTTTTCTCAACTTTGACGCCCAC
>PFXB01000055.1 GCA_002791435.1 candidate division WWE3 bacterium CG_4_9_14_3_um_filter_43_9 | reverse complement strand
CCAAGGCCAAAGTGAGAGCAAAGCCGCGTACCGGGCCGGAAGTATTTAAAAATCCCCAATCGAACGGATTAAAAAGAATAAAAGCGACAATCAGGGTGTTGATATTGGCATCGCGGATCGAATCCCAGGCACGACCAAAACCCAGCTCTAGTGCTACACTTAAAGGTTTTCCCCAGCGCAATTCTTCTTTGATTCTTTCAAAAATCAAAATATTGGCGTCCACTGCCATGCCGATAGCCAAAATAAAGCCGGCCATTCCTGCCAAGGTCAAAGTCACGGGGATAAGCTTGTACAAGGCCAGTGTTATCAAGCCGTAGATAAAAAGGGCGATATCTGCCAAAAATCCTTTTTTCCCGTAGTAAGCCCACATAAAAAACATTACCAAAATTAAGCCAATAATACCTGCCACCAGGCTTTTTCTAACCGATTCGCGCCCAAGGGTAGCCCCGACATTTTCCTGCTGAACCAGTTTCAGGTTGACCGGCAGTGCACCGGCATCCAGCTGAATGGACAAATTTTTAGCTTCAGTAACATCAAACTGTCCCGTAATCACCGGATCGCCGGTCAACCCTTGAGCCAGGTCCGGGTCTACCCTTGGCATAGAAAGCGGCAACCCATCGAGAAAAATACCCACTGGTTTGCCGACGTTTCTTTTGACCACCTCAGAAAATTTAGCCCGTCCTTCGTCGGTAAAAAGCAGCTGCACTTGAGGCTTTCCTGTCTGCTGGCTAAAAACAACTTGAGCACCTTTTAAATCTGCTCCCGAAACATCCACGTTTTGCCAAACCTCGGGATTATAATAAATAGTTTGATCGGCAGGATCAGCCTCCGGGGTCAATTCCATGAATTGGAGTTGGGCGGTTTGACCGATTAAATCTATAGCCGAGCTGATTTCTTGAAGGCCTGGCAGCTCCACAATAATCCGATACGAGTTGCCTGCCTGGCTGGTTTGAATGTTAGGCTCTGAAACACCAAAAAGGTTGACTCTTTTTTCGATGATGTTGCGGGCTGCCTCCAAGGCTGTTTTTTGCTTATCGGGCGCAATACTACTCATGTCAGCCTCAAAAACCAGATGTGTTCCTCCCTGTAAATCCAAGCCCTGTTTGATGTTAAACTCGCGCTGAATGCTGGTGCCAAAAATAGTCAGGTCCAAATCAGGCCCCTTAAGGGTGGTATCAACATTGATTTTTCCAACATGAATTTTAATCGGAATGGTCGGTAGATCAATACCGATACACACGATGACAAGAAGGACAATAAGCCAAAGCAGTGGGTTTTTTAGTTTCTTCATAAAGAAATATTATACTCAAATTATCCCAAATTGCAAAAAAGATTTTTAGCAGCTATTCAGCTCTTGTTGAAGAATCAACGAATATCGGCGGGATGGATGGTTCTGACCTCTAAAAATGTCTCGAAGTCTTTTTGATTAAAAGTAATGATCTGTCCCACCCCATTTTCCAGCATGGTAGCCACAAGAAAGGTGTCGAAAATCTTCAGACTTTTGATCTCGTATTTCGCAGCCAGCTGAAGACAGGTAGCTGCAGTTTCTCTCGTTGGCAGAATTACTTCAATCCTTTTTATAATTTTTTGAAGTTCTCTTTCAATCTCCCTTGGGGAATAGGGTTCTAAAACTGCTTTAGGATCAGTTAGTACCTGGTAGATTTCATTAAGGTTTTGAGGCGAAATACAGCAAGTAATTAACTTTTCTACCGCCTTTTTTCTAATCTCACTGCTAAGAGAATGATATTCTGAGCGAGTATCAAACGCATAGATTAAAATATTGGAATCTAGCAGAATCTTTTCAGAGTTCACGATAGATGTGCTCACGAGAAAGAGGAATCTTTACCCCAACTGGTTTATCTGCAAATTTAATCATTCTCTTCTTGGTCTTCTTCTCTTTAAAATCTAGTATATTTCCTAAGTAGCCTTTAAGAGCCTCGTTCACCAATCTTTGTAGAGTAAGATCTTTATCAATGGCCGTTTTTTTAGCCATCAGAATGATTGATTTTGGAATTCGCAATGTTGTTTTTACTAGTTCGTCTTGCATGGTTCTTACTATGCCATAAAGCCAGCAATCTGTCAAGAGAAATTGAATCCTCTCCACTATAGGAGCAGTGGGGATAGACGCACATCTATTCTTGTCATACCTTTTGTAACTCATTGACAATAATTATTCGAGCAGATAGAATAGCCTATGGACAGATTCTATGTTTTGCACTCTCAAAAGAGTATATTTACGTTTGACAAGAGAATGAATTTTATGATAAGAAGCAAAGTAATTTCTAATCGGAAGATATGTCCGCAAGCTATTAAAGAATTCTATCTATAATTCGCGAAGCAAAATATATAAACAAGTTTGAAACCTTCGGTTATAAACAAGTTTGTTTTCTTTCAGAAAATAGTACCACGGCGCAAGCCGTAGGAATCTATGAAAACCTTTGGATAAGCATGAAGACAAGACTATACGTCTTACGATCTGTCTATTTATTCTTGTTTCTACTAACCCTAGGAATGTTGAATTCATCCCTAACGCATGGAAAAGAAAACGCTATCGTCATAAACGCAAAGACGACAGAAGCCGTTAATTTAAACAATGCCGACAATAAATATGGGCCGTTGCCCCTAAATCCCGATGAATATAAAAACTTTGAACAAAGAAAAAACCCCTTCTTTGATAGTGTGGCTAAATATCTTCCCTATGTTACTCTTTTTCTCTCTATAATTATTCTAGTTGTCTCAGTTATTAAAAAATTCCACCAGCCGAAGTCCCGCGGCAGCGATCGCGAAAAGACAAGTTACCTTGAACAAATTGATTGGGAGACAAAAGTAAAATATGACTAAAAAAGTGCTAAGACTACTGCACGTAAATTCACAACAAGGCTTTACTTTGATAGAACTCCTGGTAGTAATTTCAATCATCGGGATTCTGAGTTCTATTGTTTTAATTGCTATTAATCCTTCCAATCTCTTAAAAAAAGCGCGGGATTCAAAAAGAAAGTCGGATCTGCAAACTATTTCCGAAGCCATCAGCCACTACCAACTCACCCATGATCAAATACCGGAAGGCGGCTATTCAACCTATACCCCCACTGGCGGAACTGGCACGGTCACTGTCGGTTTTTCAAATCAACCCAATTTTCTGCAAAATTTGGTAGACGATGATCTTTTTACCAAAAATCCAACCGATCCGATAAATTCCAGCTCTCTTAATTACAAATATACAGGCTATATCAATGCTTATATCCCTGCCCCGGGATGGCAAATGTGCGGCGGATATTGGGTGACAACCTGCAATGGATTTATGATCTACACTTTTTTGGAAAATGGAAACGACCCGGACGGCTTTATTTACAACTTCCCTGCCGGCCACCCTTGTGTTGCCTATAACGGACAAAGGGCTGTCGGACCGGGTGGAACGGTGATGTATTTAGTAAAGCAGGGAACCGTGGCTTATTAAACTCTGCTGTTCTTCCTGTAAATTAACCACCCCAATATGCAACCCGTCACCGATATTATTCCGAAGATTAGGCTGAAACCCACCCATCCCGTTTTGGGCAATTGCGCAGGATCGTTGGCAGCATCAGTATTTTTTTGGTTTTCGGTTGAACTGGTCGCAATTTTGAGATAGAATTTTAAGCTGGCTGTATTGCCTGCCATGTCTTGAGCGCTGATTTCAACCAGATGCTGGCCAATGCTTAAATCTTCAGCTGGAATCCAGCTCCAGTATCCATCATCATCTGCCGTGAGTATAACCTGGATTAAAGCAGTTAAAACTTTAATGATGATCTGCGCTCCGGCATCACTTATGCCGGAAAAGACCGGTTTTCTTTGCATGGTTTCGTAAACGCCCGCATCTACGTCAACCGAAAGTCCAGCCGCGGTAACTGAGGTTAAAATTACCTGGGGATCGTAAATAATCGAGTCGGAATAAACTGGTGAAACGTTTCCGTGAGAATCCATATATTTGACATACACCGTTTTTGTTCCCTCACCCGGCGTTAAAGTCCAGCTTTCAGAGGCTGTGAATGGTTCCCAAGTCGTATTACTAAAATCGCTTGTATTCGCAATCATCATTTGCATTTCAGCCTCAGGAGAATAATCGTCCGTTGCCTGCAAGGAAAGAATGTTATTGCCAACAGAGGTGGTATAAGCAGAGCCTGAATTGATCGCAATCGAACCTGTCGGCGGTTGATTATCAACAATCACAATTGTTAAATTGGGAGAATTGAACTGAATTCCTGCCGGATCTTCTTCTGAAGTAATCGAAAAACTGTTGGTTACAATTCCTCCCTCAGTGGCGTCGGCTTTGACTTTATATTTTAGGGAAATCTGCAGGTTTGTTTTGGCTTGGACTTTTGCCAAAGCAAGGCTGATTTTATTTCCATTTAAAGTGTACTGGGTAA
>PFXB01000081.1:459-4596 GCA_002791435.1 candidate division WWE3 bacterium CG_4_9_14_3_um_filter_43_9 | reverse complement strand
TTTAAAAGTCACCAAAAACGATGAGGCGACCTATCAACAGATGTTAAATGAGATTTTGGCCGAGCAACAATCTTTACAACAAGCGTTTAACCAGTTGCTCAGTCAAATCAAAAATCCCGGCAACGAAGTGGAGGTAAAACGGGGTGATGTTATTGGTATTCAAGGAAGAAGCGGCCAGGTGACCGGAGAGCATTTGCACTTTGGCGTTTATCGTTACACCGAGCAAGACTTTCTCAATGGCAAATACAGCCTTTGTTACAGCCACCTTAATCCAGCTTCCTATTTAAATTTAGGCAGTTTAGGCTGGCCTTTGAGTGCGGACTTTTCGTCCATTCCGTCTCTGGCTGATTTTAACGCCAATGACGATGCTTATTGTGCTTCGGGTTTGTGTCAGGTTTACGGTGAGACCAAGTATGCCAAGCTGTATCCTTGGGTGTACGGAAATTTGTGCCCCAATCTCTATGGTTTTCACAATGGAATCGACATGAACGGTCCTTCCGGAACCGCCATCTATGCCGCTGAAGATGGAGTAGCCTATACAGTGCGTTTAGGAGACGCAGGAGGAAATGGCGTTTTTATTTTTCATGCCAATGGATTGATGACGCTTTATTGGCATTTAAGGTAGGATACTCATTCTTCGGCTGCAATTTCAATCTTCGTGGTGGTTTTAATTTCAGGGGCCAAAGTCACCTCAACCTCGTATTTACCTGTCTTTTTAAACGGTTTGTCAAGCAAGATCGCTTTTGGTTCGAGCTGAGTTTTGAATTCGGCGTTGATTTTTTCAGCGATTTCGGCAGCTCCCACCGATCCAAAAAGCGAGCCTTCCTCCTGAGCTTTAACCACTAACTTTACGGTTTGCTTTTTCAGTTTTTCAGCTAAGGGTTTTTGTTTTTCCAGAAAGATTTGCCGTTCTTTTTCTAACTGAACTTTAAGATGTTCGACCCGTTTGAGATTTTCTTGGGTGGCCAAAACCGCCAGTCCCTGTGGAATCAAAAAATTCCGAGCGTAACCCAAGGCCACAGACAAAACTTGGCCTTTGGGTCCCAGTTTCGGGTGTTCCTGTGTGAGAATGATGGCTACTTTTTTCGACATCGTATAAAACCTCCATTTTTCAACCGTTACATAATACATTACTATAATATAGCCGGACTGGAAAAGTCAAAACGTAAAATCACCCAGTAAAAACTGATTCCCATGGCCGGGAAAAACTTTGGTCTCAGGAGGCAGGTTTAAAATTTTCTTAATCGATTTTTCAAGATCCGGGCGGGATGAGTAAGCAAAGTCCGTGCGGCCAACCCCGTCTTTAAAAATCAAATCCCCGTCAAAAAGGATTTTTTCTTTTTCCAGATGAAAAGATATTCCACCGGGGGTATGTCCGGGTGTTTCCAAAACTTGCAATTGCGAACCACCGACTGCCAGCAGTTCACCGTCTTTAAGGTAGGAATCGGGCAAAGGAACGTCAAGGAGCGGATCTGTCTTTGTCCAATGGAGAGCATTTTTCCGTGCAGTTTTAAGCAAGAAAAGGTCTTTTCTGCTTGCCAGAAAAGGAGCCTTAAAATTAAGTTTAAGCTCGGCAACCCCCAGAACGTGATCAAAATGGCCGTGGGTTGTCAGAATTGCTTTAAGTTTCACCCGCAGTTCTAAAATCTTTTCGCTCAGGAAATCTCCATCATCTCCGGGGTCAATGATTACGGCCTCATTCTTATCAATCGCAAGATAACAGTTGGTTTCAAGTTGTCCAACGCGGAAGGTATGAATTTGCATTATCAATTATTGTAACACATGTTTAGCGTAGTAAATCAAAGCTGAACCTCGAGCGCGGAAAGGTTTTTGATACGGTCTTTGCAATGTAGTTTATTTTTTCTTGCATTTCATTTTAAATTTTGTTATATTATTTGCAACTTCGTCCGGGAAAGCGAAGTTTACTTTTCCCAAAATACAGTCTAATCCTTTTTGTCCGGGAGGTGATGTCTATCGAGCAGTCTTTTCTACTGCCCAAAAATTTAGATATATGAAAAGGAGAACGTCGTGAAGCGTTTACTTACATTTTTGTTTTTGGCACTTATGTTTAGTTTCACTTTTTCTGTTCTGGGAAGAGAGAAAACGGTTCTGGCGGCAGAAGAAGATCTTTTGATTTCAGAAGTCATGTATAATCCTCAGGGAGCCGATTCTGATCACGAGTGGGTAGAAATCTATAATGCGGGGACAGATTCTCTCACTTTAATTGGAGGAGCAACACCCGTAAGCCTGCGCTTGGTCGATGGCGGTTCCAACAGAGTTTTAGCCCTTGAGGCGGCGCAGGGCGACATGACTCTTGCAGCGGGCGAGTATGCGATTTTAGCTCAAAATGCGGCTACTTTCCTGGACAACAATCCGGGATATTCCGGCACTTTAATCGAGGTTTCAGGCATGTCCTTGGGCAATACTTCGGACACACTGGCTTTGCGAATCGGTACGGACGGAGCAGTGTGGAGCGGGCTGACCTATTTTAATACTTGGGGCGGCGACGAAAACGGCAAAAGCTTGGAAAAAGTTGACGTTTTAGGCTCGAATGAAGAAATCAATTGGACGGAAAGTTCTTCTTTGGGCGGGACTCCCGGAGTAGCTTATGGCTCAAACGCTAAACCGCAAGCGGTTTTTAGTTCGGTAGATCAAGCTGAGGTTGGGAAAGAAATCGTTTTTGACGCCTCGGCTTCAAATGACACGGACGGTAGTGTTGTCCTATACCGATGGGATTTCGGAGACGGAACGAGTACAGAATCGGTTGAGAACAGTATTAACCATGCCTATAATCTGGCAGGGAATTTTGTGGTGGTTTTAGAAGTGAGCGATAACGAAGGAGCCACAGACCGGACCCAAAAGACCATAACCATCAACGATTCGGTAGTTTATTCCGAAGAGGTCATGCTTTCGGAGTTGCTGCCGGCTCCGGGCGCTGTAACCGATTGGGACGGCAACGGGACGGCTGATTCCAACGACGAGTGGATCGAGTTGTGTAATACGGGTTCAACATCTTTTGATCTGGGCGGTTATAGCTTAGACGACATAGCAGACGGCGGCAGCAATCCTTATGTATTTTCTCAAGGTGAAGTTTTGGCGGTAGGCGAGTGCCGCGCTTTCTACAAAAAGGACACCAGCCTCATTTTGAACAACGACCAGGATAGTGTCAGGCTTGTGAAGCCCGACGGCAGCCTGCTGGAAGAATTTGCTTACAGCATTTCTCACCCTGACCTTTCCTGGGCCAAGGACGAAACCGGTTCGTGGTTAGAAGATGAAACACCCAGTCCGGGGTTGGCGAATAGTGAGGAAAATCAGCAGGATGATGATGACGATGATGATGATGATGATGATGACAATCAGGATGATAACGGGGATAATTCGGATAACAATAATTTAAACGACCAGCAAGACAATCAAAACGAGACTCAGGATTTGCAAACCACCAGCATTGCAGAGGCCAAGAAAAAAGCCTTGGGAACATTAATCCAGGTTCAGGGAGGCCTTACTGCTACATCTGAGATTTTGGGCGCTCAAATAATTTATATGGCGGATGCCAGCGGTGGGATCAAAATAAAACTAGACGAGGGTGACTATTCGACTTTGGCCTTGGGGGATGAGCTTTTGGTTTCTGGAATCTTGTCCGAGTCTTGGGGAGAGCTGTATTTGAAAATATCCGCAAATGGAAGTCTGGCGGTTTTAGAACACACAACAGCTCTTGCCCCTCAAGAGATAAAAACCGGGGATGTGGGAGAAAACCTGGAGGGGGCGTTGGTGATCATTACGGGTATGGTAACGGAAACAGCAGGCGATACTTTCTATGTAAATGACGGTTCGGGCGTGGTAAAAGTCTACATCAAAGAGTCAACCAATATTGAAAAACCGCGGATGCAAGTCGGTGATAAGGTACAGGTGGCGGGGATCGTTTCCCAGTATAACGACACCTATCGTATTCTGCCGCGTTACCAAAGTGACGTGGTGATACTTGGAGATGTTTTGGGAACAACGACAGCACTGCCAAAAACCGGCGGAACAGCAACGGGATTTTTCATAAGCTGCAGCGTGTTGGTGGCAGGATTGGTTTTGAGAAGGAGCCGCTTGCTTTAACAGATCGGGCACAAATTGGTACACCTCCGGGGT
>PFXB01000081.1:0-449 GCA_002791435.1 candidate division WWE3 bacterium CG_4_9_14_3_um_filter_43_9 | reverse complement strand
CATTTCGGAGGTGTATTTTTTTGTGGTAGAATTAGGATATGTTTCAAAAAGTAGCCAAGTTTGTCTATTTGTGGTTACCGCCGCTTCTGATGTGCGGAGTGATTTTTTATCTATCATCCCTCTCCAATCTAAAACTGGGTGAAGGGACCCCGGAATTTATCCGCCGCAAACTGGTTCACCTTCTTGAATATGGTTTCTTGGCGATTTTATTTTATAGAGCCTTAGAAGGAAAAGTCGAAGTGAGACTTAAGGATTTTATGCAGAGCCGGCAGTTTTGGGTCGCCCTGATTTTCACCTCACTTTTTGCTCTTTCGGATGAAATTCACCAGACATTTGTTCCTACCCGGGAGGGAAAAATTTATGATCTGACCTTCGACGCAATCGGCGTTTTCTTGGGTCTTTGTCTTTTAAATTTAAGTCAGAGGTTCGTCAAACAAAAAATCCTAAAA
>PFXB01000083.1 GCA_002791435.1 candidate division WWE3 bacterium CG_4_9_14_3_um_filter_43_9 | reverse complement strand
AAAGAGATCTAGTACTTGCGAAAAAAGATAATCAAAAAAACTAATAAAACCGGCCACGACAACGCTTATCACCAGAACAACAACCGTTAATCTTACGAGTGTCGCGCGTGAAGGCCAGGATACTTTTCCCAATTCTACCCTGGATTCGGCCAGATAATTTACAATGGCTTTTAACATTAATTCAATCCTTTACGGCACCGTAGCTCATTAGAGACGGAATGTCCGATTTTAAGTTTTTCTCCTTTCAATCTCCTCTCCTTTCAAGAGAGGATTAAGGTGAGGTATATTTCCTCTTTTTTTACCTCATCCTCACCTTCTCCTGTAAGGAGAAGGAATAAAAGGAAAAACTGTCATTTCGTTTTGCGGTTGCTATGCGCTTGCAATGGCGTTGCCATTATGACGCTGCGCTTGCAATGGCGTTGCCATTATAACACTTCACAGAAACTTTGCCAAATGAATTGGCCGAATGAATCTCTTCTCCCCTGCGGTCGGGATCTTCTTTTGCTTGGCTTTGCTCGCAAAATAAATTTATCAAAGAATACTAACCGATGGGAGCTTTTATCGTCAAGAGGTATTTTGACTTCCCTTTTTCTTTAATTGTGGTAAAATTTAATCAATGAAGCCAGGTTATTTCAGTTAGCATTACACCTCATTAAAAAAATGGAACCGCAAAAAACACAGGAAATTAGTTCCAAGCCAATTTTAGAAAAAGAAAATCAAGAGCCAACCTCTCCAGAGACAGCCAAACCTGTTGAAAGTGCAAGTTTTCAGACTAAGGAGAAACCTAAAACTGCCGAAAGGGAAGTCCTTTCAGAACTGGAAGAGACGGAAAGAAAGTCGGGAGTTACCCCGTCTTCTTCATCAACCTCTCAAACGACCGTGTCTGGTCTGCAGCAGGTAGGTCAAAATCTGGATCCCGATGATCGCTTGGGTCAAGATGAAATTCAGGTGTTGCTCAAAAGAAAAGCGACTGATGCTGCCTTATGGCTGGCCAAATGGTGGGAAAGACAATTAAAAAGATTAGAGCACAGGAAAAATTAAAGAAAATTTAAAAAAGCAATCTTAATGGATTTAACATCATCGATATCTTCCAATTTAGTCAGCCATATTTTTCTATTTCTCATGATTATGATTCTAGCGTTGGGATTGTCCGTTTTTATCGGTTATTTTGTGGTGTATTGGATGAGATATCATAAACGCGAAGCCAGATCTTTGTCTTTGGTTTGCCTTTTAGTTTCCTTGCCCAAAAACAATGAAATCAAGATCGAAGCCGCCGAGCAAATGTTTGCAGGGATGTACGGGATTATCAAGCGTGGACTTTCTGGATTTTTCCAAAGCCAAGAATCAATCAGTTTTGAAATAGTAGCCAAGCCTTCCGACATTCGTTTTTATGTACTAGTGCCGGATTACCTGCGTGATCTTGTCGAAAAGCAAATCCACAGCACCTATTCTGAGGCTGAAATTATTGAGACTGAAGAATATAACATTTTTCATAAAGAGGGAAAGGTTGCGTTTGCCTCGTTAAAATTTTCCAACGCCAATATTTTTCCCATCAAGCGCTTCAAAGATCTTCCTACCGACCCCTTGAATTTGGTAACCTCGGCCATGAGTAAGCTTTCCGAGGAAGAATCGGCAGTCCTCCAAATTATTGTTTCTCCTGCCGGTAATCAATGGCGCGGCAAAGGCAAAACCTATGTAGCCAGTATTCGAGAACACCAAACACAGGGAGAGCTGGCACAGGTGAACGCGGATACCTCTCTCACTCAGGGGGTGGAGGAAAAAATCGCTAAAGTTGGGTTTAATACTCTTATCCGTATCGTTTGTGTGGGCAAAACCGAAGAAAACGCTAAAGCGACTTTGAACAATATCGTGAATGCTTTTGAGCAATTTAGGTTGGCTTCATACAATGGTTTTTTAAAGAGGAGCTCCTTTTTAAAGAAATTTTTCCTGATCGATTTTCTCTATCGTTATTTTTCCTTTTTTACACGCCCGATGATTTTAAATACCGACGAGTTGGCCACCATTTTTCATTTTCCCAATAAAGAAGTTTTAACACCCCATATCCATTCGTTGTTGGCTAAAAAGTCCGCTCCGCCGACTTTACTTCCTGAGACAGGACTCTATCTAGGTGAGAGCGTTTTTCGCGGTTTGAAAAAGAAAGTTCATATTATGGTGGATGATCGGCGTCGACACATGTACATTGTAGGGCAGACCGGTGTGGGGAAATCGGAATTTTTAAAATCAATGATCATCCAGGATATAAAAGAAGGAAAGGGTGTGGCTTTTTTGGATCCCCACGGAGATGCAGTTGAGGATATCTTAACCAAAATTCCGCCGGAAAGGGCCGAAGATGTCGTCTATTTTGATCCGGGAGACACCGAAAGGCCGATGGGACTCAATATTCTGGAGGCCGAAACTGAGGAGCAAAAACATCTTGTTATCAATTCTTTCATTGGTTTGTTATACAAACTTTATGATCCCAATCATACCGGTATTATGGGGCCGCGCTTAGAGCGGGCAATCAGAAACGTGATGTTAACGGCCATGGAGGAAAAGGGAAATACCTTGGTTGAGGTTTTGAGGCTTTTGATAAGCCCCGAGTTTGCCAAGGAAAAAATGGCGATCATTAAAGATCCTTTGGTTAAAAGATACTGGACCGAAGAGTTGGCTCAAACCTCTGATTTTCATAAAAGCGAAACCTTGGGTTATTTCGTTTCCAAATTTGATCGCTTTGTCACTGACAAACTCATGAGAAATATTATCGGACAGAGCCCATCGGCTTTTAATTTCAGGAAAGTTATGGATGAGAGGAAAATTTTACTGTGTAATCTGTCCAAAGGCAAGATCGGAGACGAGAACTCACAATTTCTGGGTTTAATCTTAGTGCCGCGGATTCTGGTAGCAGCCATGAGCCGGGTTAACATTCCTGAGGATCAGAGAGCTGATTTTTACCTTTACGTTGATGAGTTCCAAAACTTTGCCACCCCGGACTTTGCTCAAATTTTATCAGAGGCGAGGAAGTATCGCTTAAGTTTGTGTGTTGCTAACCAATTTATCGCTCAGATGGAAGAACATATCCGTAATGCTGTTTTCGGGAACGTGGGCACTTTGGTTTCTTTTCGTGTTGGCGTAGACGATGCGGAATATCTCTTTAATCACTTTGAGCCTACATTTGATAAACATGATTTGATGAACGTTGCCGTTGGTAATGTTTATCTGCGTTTACTTATCAATGGTGCGCCGTCAACCCCATTTTCTTTGGCGGTGGATTGGGAGATGATCTCCAAAACCCCCAAGAATCCCGAGGTGGGTGAGATGATCCGACAACTATCGCGGCTCAAATACGGTCGGGATAAAGATGTGGTAGAGGCGGAAATAAGGCTGCGGGCAAAGTTGGAATAAGAAATTTAAAAATTAAAATAGAAAAATGAAAAAAGTAAGGTAGTTCTCGACTTACGCTCGAACAATAAATATTCTTCGACTAAGCGACCCTCCGATTCGGAGGGGAGCGCATGGAGAAGTACAACTTAAAAAAGTTAAAAGGCTGCTGGTAGCGGGCTAAAGAAAAGTCAAAAGTAAAAAGTAAGAATAAATGTCATTTTTAGAAGGACTATAAATATTCTAAAACCTCGTCCAGACTTTTTATCCTAGGAAACTCGTTGAATCCACGAAAGACATTTTCCCGATCAATCAACAAGACTCTAATTTCCACCTTTAAGGCGACTGCCAGATTCGTAATTTTATTATCGACAAAAAGTGTTTCGGGAGGACTGATCTCCAATTTCTTTAAGGCTAGGCGGTAGGTTTTTGGATTTAATTTATTAATTCCTAAATTACAGGAAATCAAGAGAGTATCGAACAATTGCTCTAGCCTTAATTTTCGAAGAATATTATTACCCGAGGGAAGAGAATCGGCTAAAAGTCCCAGCTTAACGCCTCTTCTTTTTAAAACCTGAAGTGTTTTTAAAACTTCAGGATAAAGTAAAAATTCAAGCGAACCCATTCGTCTTTCGGTCATAAAATTAACGTAATCAGTTTTTTCCAATCCCAAAAAACCGGCGATTTTTTTAAAATATTCTCGGTGCTGCTTTTTTTCTGCCGTCAGTGTTTTGATCGGTAATATGGCTTGGGAGTTATAAAATTGGGCGGCGATTTTTTTAACAAACCGTTTACCCTTTACGACTTCTTTTGGCGTCAGATTAAATCTTTTTGCCACCTCTTCCCAATTTTCAAACCCGCCCTTGGGGCCGGGGGAAAGGGTGTCGTCAAAGTCAAACAGAATAGCACGAATAGTCTTAGAAGTGGTTTGGGTTGGGTTCATAGACGACGGTCAGATTTATAAGAGTCTTTCTGATTATTATAACGTTTTCCAAAACAGTTGTCATCCCGCCCGCCCCCGCCTGCCGGACGGGCAGGGAATCGGCGGGTTATCCTGAACTTGCCTGCCCGCCGAATTGGAGGGATTCAGGATCCCGTGGGGAGGATGATGAGGACAACCGAAGGGATTCCTTCCTTCGACAAGCTCAGGACAGGCTAGCTCGGAATGACAATCCACTGGTAAGAACTGAATAAATACGATGAGAGATAATGTCTACGAAGGGTGCGCAAACTGGTTTTAAACAGACGTTTTCAGAATTGCGATCTTCTGGTATAATA
>PFXB01000022.1:1138-4511 GCA_002791435.1 candidate division WWE3 bacterium CG_4_9_14_3_um_filter_43_9 | reverse complement strand
TGAAAAGGGGCAGAAGCGCCCAAGTAAGTATCTGGAAAACCGGAATTGACGAACCAAAAGACGATCCATAAAGCCAAAGGATGCCGTTGGGGGCCAGAAGAAAACCTCCAACAATCAGCGGAAAGGCTATTAAATTGAGTAATTTCATCGCCTGTAAGCTGGATTGTAAAACCAAATCCGGCGCTTCTTCCAAATAACGCGAGATAGGCGGCAGAATAACCGAGGAAACTATGCCGGGAATGGCAACCAGAATTTCCATGATGCGATAGGAAGCGCTATAAAAACCCACGGCCGCAATCCCCAAAAATCGCTCAATTAAGATAACATCGATCCGAAAATAGATGACGGAAATAATCGTCATTAAAGCAAAAGGGTAGGCTTGTTTGAAAATCAGAATGACGTCTTGGAGACTCAGGTGCGGCACAAGTCGAAAATGAAGCGTTTTTTTAACATAGATTGCAAAAAGCAGAGCGCGAAAAAGCCCCAAAAGCAACAGTAAATAGCCCAAAACTACGATTCCGTAATTGAGTAAAATCAAAATACCACCGCCAATGCCATACAACAGAGAAGCGGCAACATTCACTACTCCCTCAAAAGTCATTTTCTCTTTGACGCGGTAAACCAAAACCCACTGGGTGTAATAGACGGAAATCAAAGAAGAGAGGTTGGAAAGATGAAATAAGATTCTGATGGTCGGATCTGAAATGAAGTTTTGGGCGTAGACAAAAACGCCGATCGCAAGGATGAAGTTTATAAAAAAGCGCAGGAAAAAAATCTTGGATTGAAATTTTTCTAAATCCCCATCTTTATCTTTGGAAGCCTGTCTGACAAAGTAGGTTGTCAACCCGAACGTGGAGATGGTCGTCAAAATCGCCATGACCGAGTTGACGTAAGAAAATCTTCCCAGATCTTCACTACCCAAACGGCGGGCAACCAAAATGGTGATGAAAGCTGAAGAAAACCGGCTAAAAAGATCGGCGCTGTATAAAACTGCGGAATTCAAAAAAACTCTTTTGGCAATACTCATCCTAAAGATTATACCAAAGATATAAAAATCTTCACAGGAAGCTCCGTCTTGCGCATTAATCTTGATTTTTTCCATCTTGTCTGTTATATTCATATCTAAATTCAAGTTTTTCTTATTTGCATTATCGAATGTCTTTTTTATATGAATACAGAAACCCCTCCACGAAATACCCTACAGAGTCTTTTACGCCAACTTGATCAATTTGAATACCACGGACTCAAAATAACTGATTTACATAAACTCAGAGGAACTTTAGGCGGTGTGGTTTACGATCAAACTGGTGAAATATATCCTGACGGACAAGAAGAAGGGGGGGCTTGGGAAAATGTGGCAGAACATTGCCTGGCTGCGATGTTAGTAACTGATGTTTTGGGCGAAGCTTTAGAATTATCGGGAGATGAAAGAAAAGACTTAAATCTGGCTGCATGGCTTCATGATTCTGGTAAAAAAACTGAAAGAATGTGGCAGAGAACAATTGAAGGATGGTCTCAGGAGCCCGAGAAACCTGATCAAACAACAGCCGAAGAACCCCAGCCCTCAGCCTCAGAAATTCTAAGACAAAACCGCCTTTTGGAAGAAGAATCAGCCGCACAAAAAATAATTGGTCTTGAAACGCTAAATCTTCCTTCACAAGAACCTCAACCTCCTAAACCAGTTAACCGTTTGGAAGCTAAAAAGAAGGCGCTGAAAGCCCAGGAGAAAATGGAAGAAGCAGAAAATAGTATCGACGCAGGTTTTTCCCCGAAAGTTTCTAAAATTATGAAGGCAACTATCCCGCCTTTAAAAGAAGGACATGGAAATAACCTGGCTGAAAAAATTATGTGGTTTGCCGATGCGTGTTTAACTGGTACCGAGATAAAACCTATCCGCCAACGTTTTGATGATCTAGAAAACGATCCAAAAAACGGACCACGCAATAGAAAGTTTAGTGATAGTTTCAAGGATCGATATGAAGGAAAAAATCTCTACGACTTGCAAAGAGAATTAGGTAACCGCTATTTAAAGGAATTTTCCCAAAGAATCGGCATCGAGCCGGAAAAATTCTATTCTTGGTTACAGGGGAAAGTTGACGAACGCCTTGCTTCAGAACAACTTCCCTTGATGTAATTTAAATTTCCCGCATTACTTCATCGAATGTCTTAACAATATATTCCAAATCTTCTTGGCTTAAATATTGATGGCAACCGATATAGAAACCGTTCAGGCCGATATGGTCGGCATTAGGAAGTTTGCCTTGATATTCTTCTTTCAAAAAAGCATAAGCCGGCTGTTGGGTCGGGATAGAACCAAAAAGCGGCCTGGTTTCCACTCCCCAATCTTCCAACATCTTACGTAATCTTTTGCGTGAAATCAGCTCAGGCTTTTTAATTACGATTGGATAAGCCAAATAACTTACGGCTTCATCAAAAACAGGAAGCTTAAAAACTTCTGTATATTTTTTTAATTTACTGTTGAGATACTTCACATTTTCGCGCCGTTTCGCCAAAATCCAATCGGCTTTGTGAAGCTGAGTCAAACCTAGGGCGGCTTGAAATTCCATGGCTTTAAAGTTGAAACCGATCAAATCATGGGTAAAACGCGGATCAAAATCGTCGTCTCCCTCATAGGTTTCGATTTTCGGACATTTATTTTGGGCGCGGGTGCAAACCACACAATCACAGGCTCTACCCTGAGCTTTTAGTTTTTTGGCCAGTCTGGCGATTTCCGGGTTGTCAGAAACCAGTGCTCCCATTTCTCCGGCCTGAATATTGTGCGCAATATAAAAAGAAAAGTCTGCCAAATCTCCCCATGAACCCAATTTTTTACCTTTATAGATGGTCCCGTGAGCTTGGGCCGAATCTTCAAAAACAGAAAGACCATATTCTTTGGCTACTTCAACAATCGCATCAATATCAGCCGCATAACCCATCAGATGAACCGGCAGCACCACGGCATATTCTTTGACGTTTTTCGCCTGTTTTAAATGTTTCTTGACGTTTTCTGCAGTGATGGAAAACGTTTGGGGATCAACATCCACATAGATAGGCTCCAGATTGGCCCAACTAATCGAGCTTGAAGTGGCAATATAGGTCAAGGGAGTGGTGATAACTTTGGCACCGTTCGGAAGGTTTTTCATGATTTTAAGAGCTTGCAGGCCCACCATTAAAGCTCCAAAACCGGAACTAGTCACCGTAGCGTATTTTGTGCCGATAAAGCGCGCCCATTCTTGTTCAAAGCGAGAAACATTAGTGCCTTCGGAGAGTCTTCCTGAATCTAAAACTTTGTTGACAGCCTCTTTTTCTTCCTGACCGATTTTAAAGTCGCCGACATGTATCTTTTTAAACATTGCAATCTCCGTAAACAAAA
>PFXB01000022.1:0-540 GCA_002791435.1 candidate division WWE3 bacterium CG_4_9_14_3_um_filter_43_9 | reverse complement strand
CCGGCAATTTGGATTGTCGGATTAATGCCGGTTTTTTTCACTGCTTCAAAAAGATTGGCGCTGCCGACAATGTTGACTTGCAAAGTGGCTGCCGGAGATTTCCAGGAGGCGGGAATAAAAGATTGTGCGGCTAAATGAAAGATATAATCCGGTTTAATTTCCGAAATTATACTATCCAACGAATGCGGATCTAGAAGATCACCTTCGTGAAAAATAAGTTTATTTTTAATATGATCTATGTTTTCGGTTTTAGCTCTCCAGCGCAGCAATCCATGAACTTCTAATTTTTTCTGCAACAAAAGTTCAGCCAAGTGTGAACCGGCAAAACCGGAAATGCCCGTAATGAATGCTTTTTTCATGATAGCAATTCTCCTTTTAAAAAATTATCACCTACTTGTTTATTTGGACACGCCAGAAGTTTAAAGTATCCAGTAGGGTTTCTTCTATCGAAAAAGTGGGTTTCCATAAAGTTTGAGCGGCAAATTTTTGCTGATTACACATTGTAACAGGAAGGTCAACCGCCCGCAAGAGTGAGGGATC
>PFXB01000098.1 GCA_002791435.1 candidate division WWE3 bacterium CG_4_9_14_3_um_filter_43_9 | reverse complement strand
GGAAAAGCTACCTGGACTTTTATCGGTGAAATGGAATTCGTCAAAAAAGGATTAGATGTAATTAATATTGAACCGGTTGATTATCAAAAGCTATATGAAAAAGGTCCGGAATACTTAAAAGAAGCAGCAGGAAAGCAGACCGCCAAATATTATCTTGAAAAAAGTAATATTGCTTCAGTGCTGTCGTGTATCCCCGAATATCTAAAGACTGTCAAACACGAAACCAGAAGAGCTTCTCTAGAAGAAATTATCGGATTTCTAAAACGGGGAGCCCTAGTTGGCGCGGAGGTAAATTCCAGAATTTTAAACCAAAAAGAAGGATTTGACCTGCATTTCGTTTTGCTTTACGATTTTGACGGAAAGAATTTTATTGTGCATGATCCAGGTTTTCCTCCAATAAAATCAAGAAAAGTGGATATTAAAGAATTTAATCAATGTTTTAATTTTGAGGGTGCCAACGGAGAAGTGGTAGTTTTCAAAACAAATCTATGAAAAAGCATGTGATTTTAGACACCGACATCGGAGGAGATCCGGACGACACCCTGGCTCTGCTTTTAGGTTTGGTTAGCCCCGAGATTCAGATTGACCTTATTGTTACTTCGGATGAATATGGCGGTGTGCGGGCCTCTTTTGCCAAAAAAATTGTCAAGAGCCTTAATTTTGATATTCCGGTGGCGCGCGGATGCGATGCTTTAGGCGATAAATTTTGCGTGGTTGACGATTTGTCTTTTCTTAAAGAATGCAAAACTGATTATCTGTAGGCGATAAAAGAGGCTGTTAAAAGAAATTCTAAAACCCACTATGTCTGTATTGAGCCGCAATCTAACCTGGCCGCTTTTTTGGAATCCAATCAATTTTCATTTCCGAAATTAGAAGTGGTGATCATGGGCGGAGCCATCAATTACCGGATTAAGGGTGTCGCCGAACATAATGTAAGATTTGATTGCAAGGCCGCTTTAAAAGTCTTTCATTCTAAAGTTTGTAAACGTTATGTTTTAAGTGATACAACCTATAATCCGGCACTGGAAATTGATGCCAGCCACAGGATATACCACGGACTGAAGGAGTCGAAGATTATTGTCATGGGTGATATTTTGCAAAGCTTTGAAAATTATTTTAAGGCTTATTTTAACAGCACTATGATGCACGATCCATTGACTTTTTCTGACGTCATCGAACCTCAATTTATCAATCTTGAAGAGAGAAAAATTACCATGGCAGAAAGTGGTATCATGAATTATTCAGATAAAGGGCTTTTGCAACGAGTGAGCGTTGGTGCCGACTACCCGGGTTTTATGGAATTTCTTGAGCACAGACAGTCTTTCATCTAAAATATCTCTTATGTCCAATCCGCAATTAGTTGAATTTCAAACATCAGACAAACTTAATCTTCCGGGACTGTTCTACGAGCCTTTTAGAAAAACGGATAAAGCTGCGCTCTATCTGCATGGCAATGGAAGCTCATCCGTTTTTTATGACGTTACAATCATGAACTTTTTAGGATCCGAACTCAATTTACATCAAATTGCTTTTTTGCCGTTTAACAACCGCGGAGCAAATTATATTACCAAACTTCGAGTTGATGATGAGCATAAAAAATGGATAAAGATTGGCACGACCTATGAACTTATTCGTGACTGTATTTATGATATTGACGCGGCGGTTTCATTTCTCAAAAGTCGGAATTATCGGGAATTTTATCTCATCGGCCACTCGACCGGAGCCAACAAAATTTGTGTTTACAACTATTACAAACCGCAAAACAGTATATCAAAGTATATCTTGTTAGGCGGTGGAGACGACACCGGAATTTATTACAAACAACTAGGACCCCGAAAATTTAGGTTAGCACTCCAAAAGGCGAAACAAGAGATTCAAAAAGGAAACGGTGGAAAACTCGTGCCAAAATATCTGGTTGATTATCTTTTTTCCTACCAGTCCTTATATGACACACTTAATCCCGATGGAGACTATAACATTTTCCCATTTTTAGAATCCCTAGAAAAGATAAAGTTATCAAAAAAACCGCTTTTTCGTGAATATAAATCAATCACTAAACCAACATTGGTTATTTATGGCAGTGATGACGAATATTGTTACGGGAAAGTCTCGGAAATAATAGAGACATTAGGCAAGATGTCAAGCGTTCCTGGGAAATTCAAACTTCAAATAATAAACGATTGCGATCACGGATTTGACGGGAAAGAGGGAGAGCTGGTGGATATCATAACCCGATGGTTGAGCGCGTGATTGGGTTTGAGGATTCTCAAAGCATATCCAGAGCTTGAGCCAGATCGACTCCGCGATAATTGGTTGCCCGCATCCGCGACAGATAAAATAAGTTTTTATTTGACTGAGAAGTATTACTGATAGTTGAAACTCCGGCCAAATACCCAGCCTCTTTTAGAAGTTTAATGGATTGTTCATCAAAGGCTCCATAAGGGTAAGCAAAGCTTAGGATTTGAACGTTAAATTTTTTTTCGAGGTTGGTTTTGCTTTCGAAAATTTGCTTTTTAGCAGTTTCTGAACCAGTGTTTTTCAGATAGGCGTGATTTAAAGTGTGGAATCCGATCTCAATCAGAGCACTGTCAATCATATCTTTAATCTGATCCGAGGTCAGGTAGTCATTCCGGTCAATAAAATCCGAGATGATAAAAACGGTAGCCTTAAGCTGATATTTTTTTAGAAGCGGAAACGCGAATTCATAAAAATCGCGGTAGCCGTCGTCGAAGGTTAGGACCACACTTTTCTCTGGCAGTTGAATGCGTTGGTTGGTAAGGTTCGGTATTTCCTTCACCCAAAAAGATTGATAGTCTTCTTTTTTCAACGTTTCGAGCTGAGCTTCAAATTCTGACGGAGTCACATTCAATTTTAGGCGCACCGAATCATTTGTATCAACAACATTTTCGACATAGTGATACATGAAGATAGGGAGCTTTATAGTTTTGTTTTCATTGTGGTCGGTAATCTCTTGGGAGGCATCTTGCTTGGTAGAATAGTTTTCCTGAGGTTTCCATGAACCGAGATCAAATAGAGAGTGATGGGTGGAATTAAAGTCTGATGGCGGATTATGTACAGAGTAGTACGTGTATACATCTTTACGGTTGAGTTGCAGAATGACCCCAATGATTAAAGTTGATAACAGGAAGGATGGACGGGCAAAAAAGAAGATTTGCCCTGTGACGCGTCAAGCAGCCTTTTTTTAACATTCTAATTTTACCGTGGATTGTTGGATACATATGGACTCGATACTTCAAAAATGAGCTAAGGCAGGTTTGGTGAGGTGTCACAATTTTAATTTGAGAGTCCAATTTTAGGATGTGACACCTGTGGGCTACCCCGATAAATTTTCTAGGATGATTTTAGCAAAATTTTTTGGATTTTCAGCCAACGCAACATGTGAAAGATCCTTCATTTCTATAATCGCAGGAGAGAACCACGGGTTTACCCGTGGGTGAATCCTTCAAAAATATTCGACGAAGTCGCCCGCCGATTCGGCGGGAACCTGCGATTTCAGAGTACCACGGCTTTAGCCGTGGGAATCTATATATTTAGCTTTGGGTAGAATTTCAAAAGCCAAAGTTTTCATCAAGGAGGCAGGAACAATATCGTCTTTTCCGCAACCGATAACAACCGTTTCATGGATAATTTTTTTAAAATACTGAGTAAAATCGGATTTTAAATATTCTATTCCGAATTGAGCTGAATGGAGATCTAGATTTTGAAAGCTGATCTTCACTTCTTTTTCAATTTGATTAAGGGCTATTCTGTTAATAATGCCATGCAACTGTACATATAAAATATATTTGTATAGTCTTTTAATTAGAAAAGCGGAGATTGGATAATTATTGGCGATCTTGGCCATATAGTAAAGTTTTTTGAATCTATTTTCCACAGTTCTTCCACAATAAGGAGAGGATTGAACGATAATTTTATCTATTTTTTCCGGATAAGAGTAGGCTAGTAAAAGAGCTAACGTTCCTCCAGCAGAAACCCCGCAGAGATTGATTTTTTGATCAGGATAGATTTTGTCTAAAAGCTCTTTCAGGATGTTGACGTAATCAGAAACCCCCTTTTTGTCCGGTGTTTTGAATTTTGACTTTCCCATCCAACCCGGAAGATCAAGAGCCGTCACCGCAAAGTTGGGTGCAAGATAAGGCTCGAGAAGCAAAAAAATGCTGGCTGGAAAAGGGAAACCAGGCAGAAGAACCAAAGGCTTTCCTCTTCCGAAAGAAATGGTATGTATCTCGGCCAACTCAAGATCGATTTTTGCATCCGTCATAATAATGAGTATAACCTTTGGGGTTTACCTTTTTCAATGGTATATGGTATGATCAAAGTTAAAAGTAAAAAGTTAAAAGTAAAAACGTAGATGGCTACTGGCTTTTGGCAACTAGCAACTGGTATCCACCGAAAACAAGAGGTTTCTCCTCTTTAAAGAGGAGAAACCTCTAACTTCTCTACAGCTGGCGGATCGAGGGATCTCTTCATTTCACCTCATTTTCCCAAGGGATCCTCACGTCGCCCCCCGCCGATTCGGCGGGGACTCCTCAGGATGACATAAAAAAGGGTAGGAATGATACCTCTAGTTGGCGAAGTCATGAAATAAAGAATACAATTAAAATATTTTTAGGTGATTAATCCTAAAATACCTATGAAAAATGATTTTTCGCTTTTTTCTGTCAAAAATGAGAGTGAAGTTTTAGAGGAACTGAACGTTGATTTTGAGAAGGGTTTATCGCATGAGGAAGCCGAAAAAAGAAGGCAAAAATTTGGATTAAACGAAATCACCTCCCATGAAATCACTTGGCGCGACATTTTTTTGCGCCAGTTTAAGTCTCCCTTCATCTATCTTTTAATTGTCGCCTCATTCCTGTCTTTTATCTTTAGTCAGACGATTGAAGGGGTGATGATTATCATCTTCGTGGCCATAAACAGCGGTCTGGGATTTTTCCAGGAGTATCATTCTCAGAGAGCCATTAAACTTTTAAAAAAATTTATTATTTCCCATGTCAAGGTAATACGCAATGGGATTGAATCCGTGCTGGATAGCCGACAGTTGGTTCCCGGAGATGTGGTAGTGGTTAAGCCGGGTGATATTCTGCCAGCCGATCTGCGGTTTTTGGAAACGGAAAACTTATTTGTTGATGAATCGATTTTAACCGGCGAATCGAACTCGGTCGAAAAAAATAGTAAACCTTTAAAAGAGCCGGCTCGGGAGGTTTATCAGGCTTCAAATATCGGCTTTTCCGGTACAGCGGTTGTTAGCGGTTGCGGAAAGGGAGTGATTGTAAATAGCGGGTACAATACTAATATCGGCGATATCGTCAAGCTTACCGCTGAGACGGTGCATATCAGCAGTTTTGAAAAAAGGATTGCCAGATTCAGCAAGTTCATTCTCAGGCTTATTTTTCTAACTTTAATCTTTGTGTTTTTGGCCAATATTGTAATTCGGGGCGGAAGGGTGGATTTTGTTGAGTTAGTTGTTTTTTCCATTGCTTTGGCGGTGAGTGTGATTCCCGAGGCTTTGCCGGTTGTTACCACCTTTTCCTTATCTCAGGGGGCTTTAGAGTTAGCCAGAAATAAGGTGGTAGTTAAAAGACTTTCCGCCATCGAAGATTTAGGCAGTATCGAGATTCTCTGTACGGATAAAACCGGGACTTTAACTAAAAACGATCTTACTCTTGAAGAAATTTTTTCAAACAATCCACCTAAAACTTTTTTCTGGTCGAAACTCGCCAGTTTTTACCTAGGCGAAGAGAGAGCAAAAGCCAAAAGCGCCTTTGATCTGGCTCTCATCAAAAATCTAACTTCTTCGGAAATCAGGAAATTTGATGAGTATCAAAAAGTCGATGAGATTCCTTTTGAATCTGAACGCCGCCGAGATAGTGTTTTGGTGAAAAACCAAGATAGTTATTTCTTAATCGTCAAGGGAGCGCCCGAGGAAATTTTGAAAAATTGCACCAATGTCGATCATTTAAGTCAAAAAGAGATTGAAAAGTGGATGAGCAATGAGGGGGTAAACGGAAGAAGAGTGATCGCAGTGGCCTTAAAAGAGATGAAGGGAAAAATCAAGAAAGAGAAGGCTTTGCAGGAGAAAGATTTGTATTATTTAGGCAGCCTGTCTTTTTCCGACCCGTTGAAAAAATCGACTATTGAAGCGATCCAAAGAGCAGAGCAGCTTGGAGTCGGCATAAAAATTTTGACTGGTGACAGAGGGGAAGTGGCGGGGTCAGTGGCCTATCAGATTGGACTGACTAAATCATTGGCGGAAAGAATCACCGGCGACGAATTCGAAAGATTAACCGATCGTGAAAAACATGAGGCAGTAGAGAAATTTGCGGTTTTCGCCAGGATTACCCCCCAGCAAAAATATCGAATCATCGAGTTGCTGCAGGAAAAACATGAGGTTGGATTTTTGGGAGAAGGGATCAATGACGCGCCGGCTTTAAAGATCGCGGACGTGGCCATAGTCGTTCCCGAGGCGGTGGATATTGCCAGAGAAGCGGCGGACATCGTGCTTTTAAACCGCAGTCTCGAAGTGATTATCGGCGGAATTAAAGATGGACGCAAGGTTTTTGCCAACACCTTAAAGTATATAAAATCAACCCTTTCATCCAATTTTGGAAATTTTTACGCCATCGCCTTGATTTCCTTGATGATTAATTTTTTGCCGATGACCTCTCTCCAAATCCTTCTTATCAACCTTCTCTCGGATTTTCCGATGATTGCGGTTGCCACAGATAAAGTGGACGAGGCGGAACTGAAAAAACCCAAGGGCTATAATTTCAAAGACATCGTGCTTTTGGCTATGATTTTAGGGCTTATCAGTACCGTTTTTGATTTCATCTTTTTTGGGATTTTTAATTCCGGCAGCCCATCTTCGCTCCAAACCTACTGGTTTATCGGCAGCATTTTAACGGAGTTGATCTTGATCTATTCGATTCGGACCAGACTTCCTTTTTACAAAGCCCCAAAACCTTCCAAGATTTTACTTTATCTTACAGGATTGGCGGGCATCGTCACCATCGTTATACCCTTTACCGCTGCAGGCCAGAAAGTTTTTGATTTTGTGAAGCCCAACTTCGGCAACCTCTTTTTAATCTTAGGCCTGGTCGGGATTTATTTTGTCTTAACCGAGAGCGTAAAAATCCTTTATTATAAACATACGATTGACCATAAAGAAAATGGAAGAGGTTCCTCGATCCGCCAGCTGGTGGACTCGGGATGACACGGCGCTTCTCCCCTCTCTCTTTAGGAGAGGAATAGGGTGAGGTTTTTTTGACTTGTCCGTCATGCCATACGGGATCTCCGCCAGCTGGCGGACAGGCTCACGTCGTCTCGCCATGGCGGGACTCCTCAGGATGACGGTTCGTCAAATACCCCCTTGACTTTTTCTGAAAATGAGTTACCTTGTAATATTCAGATTGGTAATATTTATGCAGGAAGAATTTAACGAAAAACCTCCGAGTTCTTACCCCAACCATCTTGGTTCTGGAAAGATGGTTTCTTTAATTGGTCAAAAAAATTTCCTTCCCGCAAGCCTATTTAACCAGTATAGTTTCGGGTTTGGTAAAATTGCAGAAAAAAAGCCATCTACGCATTGTCAGATTTGGAACGAGATTGCCAGTTCATAATCCTTTGGCTTTACAGGAATGGCACTATTCTCTTCTGGCCCAAGTTAACAATCCTTATCTCATGGTACATATTAATCACCCGGCAGAATTATCAGAGCAGACCTTGCAAGTGCTAACCAATTTCCGCAAAAAGGCTAATGCTACCGTTTTAAGTCAAACGGTTCTTTTGAAAGGCATGAATGATAACACCGAGATTTTGTATCAGCTGTTTGTCAAAATGGCCGAAGAGGGAATCCAGCCGTACTATGTTTTCCAAAATGATCCTGTCTTTTGGGCGAGGCACTTCACGGTTCCAATCAAAAAAGCCATCCGGATCTGGCAGAGATTGCGGCCGCGCCTTTCGGGCTTGGCGGCTTGCGCCAGGTTGGTTATTGACACTTCCTTCGGGGCCGGCAAAATTCCCATTCCGGAAGGCGAAGCCTGGGAAGTTGATTATTCCCACTTTTTTGATTTCAACAAGCAA
>PFXB01000071.1 GCA_002791435.1 candidate division WWE3 bacterium CG_4_9_14_3_um_filter_43_9 | reverse complement strand
TTCGAGGTGTAGCCGCAGGCGCAACACCACCTCGAAGGTGTTTGCAACGAAACTGTCATTTTGTTTTGCGGTTGCTATATTTATCTCTCAGCCTCTCTTTTAATATTCCGAAATGTATCTAAAAGTCCATTCAACATCCTGCGGCCGCTTATCAAAATTTCTAAAATCTCTTCATATTCGCTTTCGTTGATAAAAGCTTTCAGATCATTGGCAATCAAAAGCGCGTCCTGAAAAATAAAACTGGCGTCTCTGGCCTTGGCGTAAAACTCGTATTTTTCGGCAGGATTGCGTCTGTTAAACCCCTCCACAATGGACTGGGTAATTTGCCTTGCTGTTTTCTGCAATTCTTTGACAAGACTCTCGTCCTTTACTGAAAAATCACGAGTTACCTGATAAACCTTCAGGACCAATTCGTGATTTTTTTTCCAAACTTCAAACTGTTCAAAACGTTTGACATTATGACTGTCTTTATTAAGTTCCTCATTTTTCATTCTCTTGCCCTCCATCTAAAAAAAGCCGCCATCTTCTGGTGCGCTTTAAAATTATTATGCTAATAATCTATCCTATATAATAAATTATATATCCTATAGCATGAAATTGTGACTTTGTCAAGATGTTACAAAAGTATCAACTTAAAATCAATCTTTGGAAGGAAAAACCACCCTGCCGGTTTCTTTTATTTCGCCGAGGGTTGAAAGTGGGCTGGCGGTTTCAAATTCATGAAGGGTATAACCAAAATAATCCATTGGAAACTCATAATTCTGGCGTGCTCTTGCCATTATCTTTACTCTCTTCCAATAATCCATTTTAGCAAAATCGGAAGAAAGAATAACAAGATCAATGTCGCTATCTGCATGGATATTACCTTTGGCGTATGAACCAAAAAGTATAATCTTTTCTACTTTAATTTGCTTTTGCAGTTCTCTAGCAAACTCATTTATTACTTGCTTGACCTTTCGATAATTTCCTTTTCGATCCATTTTAGAATCTCCTTAGTTTTTAAAAACGTTTTTTCTGCCAATTCTCGATCATATTTTGCCCTCACCATATCTGGATAGCGTACCAGAAAGAAATGTTGTGTTGTTTTCTCTAAGAATTGGCGATCGATTCTTTCTGACGGCAAAGTTGTCATTTCGTATAATCTACCAAGATCGTGAATTCTTGGATGGCGGCTTTTGGTAAATTCAATTATTGTTGCTTTAAAAATAACCTCAAGAGTTTGCTGACACATAAAACAGGTAAAACTATACCTATGCCCATCAAACATGGTTTTGGCCGCTTTGAAGTTTTCTTCCGCTTGTTTAAGCCACAGTTTTGTTTCTTCTTGCATCTTGAGTTTACTATAGCATTTTTTTATTGGCTAAACAATAATAACGCCGCTTCATTTTTTAGTTCCCAATTCTCTTATCTCGTCCCTTATTCTTGCCGCTTCTTCAAAAAGCAGTTCTTTGGCCAAAAATCGCATCTGAGTTTCTAATGCTCGAATAATCTTTTTCCGTTCTGCTGGTAATGTTTCTGGCCATTCTTTCTCTAGTCTCTCAAAGTCAAAAGTTTGTTGTTCCTTTTTCTTTCCTTTGCCGAGTAAGAAGGAATCAATCTCTTTCTCTTTGATAAAATCTGCCGGATCAATCAGTTTTTGGCGGATGGATTTAACTATCGGGGTGGGTGTTATATTCTGCTTTTGATTATAGTCTAATTGAATTTTACGGCGGCGGTCAATTTCTTTAATTGCCCGTTTCATCGAACCGGTTTGAGTGTCGGCATACATGATCACTTTTCCTCGAAGATGACGCGCCGCTCTTCCCATTACCTGAATTAATGAAGTTTGGGAGCGCAAAAAACCTTCTTTGTCCGCGTCCATTATAGCTACCAGAGAAACTTCCGGCAGATCGAGCCCTTCCCGCAATAAATTTATGCCAACTAGAACATCGTATTCTCCGCGCCTCAATTTTTCGAGAATGTCGGTGCGTTTTAAAGTTTCTACATCAGCATGGATATATTGAACTTTGAGATGTTGGTTTTCAAGATACTCGGTCAAATCCTCAGCCATACGCTTGGTAAGGGTAGTTACTAAAACCCGCTCTTTCCGTTCCACACGGTAACCGATTTCCTTCAGCAAATCCTCAATTTGCCCATCTGTTTTGCGAATTTCAATTTCCGGATCCAAGATTCCGGTTGGTCTAATCAGTTGTTCCACAGGTGAACAATATTCTATTAACCCGTCGTCTTGTGAACCACCTCGGGGGTGGTGTTGCGCCTGCGGCACACCCCCGAGGTGTAAATGTAAATCGTCATTGCGATCCGCCAGTTGGCGGAGAAGCAATCCCATCGTCCCGCTATGGCGGAACATCTCGCGCTGACGTATAATTGCCATCTCGGCCTTTTTCAGTTCATACTCTTCCGGCGTGGCAGAAGTGTAAATGGCTTGATTAACTTTTTCCCAAAATTCGGAAAATTTAAGAGGCCGGTTGTCAGAAGCTGAAGGCAACCTAAAGCCAAAATCGATGAGTGTTTGTTTGCGGGATCGATCTCCAAAATACATACCGCGAATTTGCGGAACCGTAATGTGACTTTCATCAATAATTAAAAGATAGTCTTTAGGAAAATAGTCCAAAAGCGTGTAGGGCGGCTCACCGGGCTTTCTGCCATCAAAATAGCGGGAATAGTTTTCGACGCCGGAACAATAGCCCACTTGCCTAATCATTTCTAAATCATAGTTGGTTCGCTCTTCAATCCTCTGGGCTTCTATTAATTTATGGTGCGTCGTAAAATAATGGGTTCTTTCAGCCAAATCGTCTTGAATTTCACTCAGGGCTTTCTCTTGCCTTTCTAGGGCGGTAACGTAATGTTTAGCAGGATAAATGGTGATTTGATCCAATTCGCGAATTTTACTTCCGGTGACTTTTTTAGTTAAAACGATCTGCTCGACTTGATCAGCAAGGTACGAAATTTTGACGGCGTCGTCCATCCAAGAAGGATAAAGACTGATACTTTCTCCTTTAACTGCATACATTCCTCTTTTGGGTGAGAGGTCATTGCGTTCATACCTCAATCTAATCAAATCTCTAAACAGTGCCTCGCGACGGTATTCGTGGCCTTTTTTAAGGGTAACCAGATATTTTCCATATTCAATGGGCGAACCGATGTTATAAATGCAAGAAACAGAGGCCACCACAATCACATCCTGACGTGTAAGCAAAGAAGTGGTGGCAGACAAACGCAGCTTGTCGATAAGTTCATTAATTTCAGTTTCTTTGGCAATATAAGTGTCGGTTTGCGGAACATAGGCTTCCGGTTGGTAATAATCATAATAAGAGACAAAATATTCAACCGCGTTTTGAGGAAAAAATTCCCTGAATTCCTGCGCCAGTTGAGCTGCCAAAGTTTTATTATGGGAAATGACCAGAGTCGGCCTTTGCAGGTTTTGAATAATATTGGCCATGGTAAAGGTTTTTCCCGAACCGGTAACCCCAAGAAGAACCTGGTCTTTTAATCCCATTTCGACTCCGCCCGTAAGCATTTTTATGGCCTGCGGCTGATCTCCGGTTGGTTTAAATGGTGAATGCAGTTTGAATTTCGCCATGAGAGTATTGTAACATCCTGCACCTCCGAGGTGCAAAAACTTACACCTCGGAGGTGTTTAATATCTTCAAAGATCTTGCATAATCCGCCTGGTCCGCAATAAAATTTATATAATCCTGGATTGAAGAAAAATGCGAGAGGATGATTTCTTTCTTGCAAAATCCATGATGCAATGACAAAAACTCAGGGTATGAAGACCAACGAAATTCTTCCAACTCCAAAACCAGGTTACTCATTAAAGGATTCAGATGAATATAACGCGAGACATGTAATAGTTGTTCATCGGTTTGAATGGTTGTCTTCTTGTATTTTCCTTGGAAAAGGTATCCCCCACGTTTATATTTCAGGTTGAAATAACGAGTGTAGCTATTGCTAAAACGACTAATAAAGGTTGAAAGTCCATTCACTTTTTCTTCTTTGACTTGAAAATGGAAATGGGTGGGCATAAAACAGAAACTGATGACGCTCACCAATTTGTCCCTGGAAGACTTTATAAAATCTTTTTCTCTCGAGTTTGACATCGAAAAGCGTTTAGGAATATTTTCGGCCGTATAGAAAAAAAGCGTATCGTAGGCTCTTTGATAATCAGAATCATCAAGAAAAACTTCGCGCTTATCAACTCCGCGATTAAAAAGATGATAATATTGTTCTTCAAGCAATCTTTCCCGGTAAGAAAACATGTCCTAAAATTACCACGACACCTCGGAGGTGTCAAGAGCCGCACCTCCGAGGTGTAAATATCTTTACAATCCCTAAAACCCCCGCTATAATAGATTCCCACAGGCTTTACGCCGAGGAAAATTATGTCAAAAATACTTGAAGTCAAAAAATTAACCAAAATATTCAACAGCCAAAAGAGAAACATCAAAAAGCAGTTTAGAGCCGTGGATTCTATTTCTTTTTCCGTTCAAGAAGGCGAAATTTTAGGACTTTTAGGTCCCAATGGCGCCGGCAAAACCACCACCATCCAGATGCTTTTAGGAGCTTTGACTCCCACTTCAGGCGAAATTTATTATTTTGGAAAGCCTTTTTCCGGTACCGAAGATCCGGCTCTAAACAAAATAAATTTCGCTTCCGGTT
>PFXB01000036.1:1863-4640 GCA_002791435.1 candidate division WWE3 bacterium CG_4_9_14_3_um_filter_43_9 | reverse complement strand
TTGCATGGCCAACTTTGAAAGTTGGTAATAACTTCCTTCCGGATCATAAAAAAGCGGTTTTCCCTCTTTCCATAATGAATGATGGAGGTGCATCCCGTTTCCGTTGTGTCCCCTTAAAGGTTTCGGCATAAAAGTCGCCATTTTATGATATGAAGCGGCTACATTCCTGATGAGATATTTAAACAGTAACATCTGATCGGCCATTTTCAACAAAGGTTGATATTTGATATCAATCTCTGCCGAACCAGCCGTAGCCCGTTCATGTGTATCCCGTTCAATCATAAATTCTGTTTCTTTCAATTTTTTGACCATTTCATCCCTGATTTCCTTAAATTGGTCAAAAGGCGGCATTTTCAGATAACCCTCTTGCGGACGGATTTTATACTTATCTCCTATATCTTCAAACTCACCTATTCCACCTTCTGCGGAAGCTATATTATGATAAGAAAAACCCTCGCCAATTTTCCATTTAACCGAGTCAAATAGAAAAAATTCGATTTCCAGTCCAAAAAATGCTGTATCGGCAATTCCGGTTTCTATTAAATATTTTTCCGCTCTTTTCGCAACCGCCCTCGGATCGAGCCAGTAAGAAACATTACCTTCAGGATCAATTAAATTACAATGAAAGACGAGTGTCGGTGTTTTTGAAATATTATCAACCACAGCACTTTGTATATCCGGCACAGCCAGAAGGTCGCTTTGTTCAATTGACTTAAAACCTTCAATCGAGGAACCGTCAAACGCCACTCCGTTTTCAAAAAAGGATGTATCAAGACGGCTATTCCGGTAAAATCTTTCAACGGGAATGGTAAAATGAACTTGTCTGCCGTCTAAATCACAGATTCTCAAACTAAAATTTTCTATTTTTTTCTCTTCAATAACTTTTACAATTTCTTTGATTTCCATATTTTCTCCTTTTTAAAACTGAAAAAACCAGCTATTTGGCTGGTTTATATGTGGTATATTTTTTGTTTCTTTAACGCTGTTTTACTAATCCTCCCACAGAAAACCCAGCCCTATCGGGGTTTAACTGGTTATTCTGGTTCTGATTTAGATAAATAAAAAGCAACACTAGTTTTCCTCCTCTTCTGTTTTTATTTTTTTCTTCTTTTTTTCAGAAATTTCTTTTTCTTTCTTTTTAGTAAGAATGTAATTCCCTATAAAAACCCCGCCTGTAGCAATTAACGTGATTAAGCCTGCGAGTTCCTTATCACACATCAATAGAACTGTCCCTACAATCAGAAAGGCTAAAAGTGCAAGAAAAGCAAAGTACATGCCCATTTTCTCATTGTCTATATTAGATGCTGTCACTTTCTTTTCTAGCCCTTGCCTATGATCAGATTGTTTCTCCGCCATAGATATTATTCTATCAGCGGCACCAGGACATATTTGTTCATATCCAGCCAACACTTGAGGGTGAGGAAGAGGTCCGGAAAAAAATTCTTGACGCTCAACCCTAACTAAATCTTTTGGGTTTGTTTTCCCATCTGCTTTATTATTAAACTTGGTTGGGTTGTCTTGATCCTCGCTCATATTTTTCTACTCCATCAAAAATATCTTGGCCCACAATATACCAATCTCTTCTTAAAGCCTCCGCATCAGCTTCCTTCTCTGTCTTTTTGTAGTCATACTCATCTAATTGCCCAAACAAATCTATAACCCTTGCTACTCCTTTTAAAAACGAAGGGGTGTTATATAAAGTTGAAGAATTTAAAAATTCATTTGACATAGAACTTTTTTCCTTATTCGTTTTGATTTATAACATATTATCTCATACTTTGACAAATGTTTGTCAATTGTATTTAAGAAAGATTTATCTACATCGCCTTTAATTTAGCAATTCTTTCTCGAACCGGCGGATACGTGGAAAAAAGACTGTTCAACTTCCCACCATGGATACTTACCTGCCGTAGTCTATCTACAAAACCAAAGCTTACTTGGATTCTGGAAAGACAGTTAAGGAAATTTTATATGGATGGATTGGTTGCCCTAATCCGCGCCGTTGACTCTTCCTGCTCTTTTTTCCACTCCGGTCGCCGCAGCAGTCCCTTCCATTCTGGTAAAATGGTCCTTTTTGCCCAATCCCCATATGAAATTTTCCAGTCCAAACCGAATCTATCCATCAGTTTTAAAGCTTGAGTATGAAATCTCCCCTCCCTTGGTGATGCCGCACTTTTTCTTAGTGATGCCAAATTCCAGACTGTTGCTGCGGTGCTTTTTTCTAATGAACAAACCGGAATAAGCCTGAAGGGGATATTTTTGTTGTCTGTTTCAATTCGATACGCTTTAACCCCATGGACGCTTTGTTCCCCGGCAATATCAACCATAACGCCATTGGCTTGATCTAAATAGACTTTTCTTCCGTCGGATTTCTTAGCCAACGCCACCGCATGGCTTTCGGGCCCGGGCATACCGAATTCTACTTCATACCCGGCTTTCTGAAGTGCCCGTCCAAGTACTTGTGATCCTAGGGCACAGTTGGTAGCACCGATTTCAATGGCTGTTTTCGGCCACACATTTTCCCATCCGCCATGCCCCGCAACCCGTTCATTCAACTGATACATTTTCGCAACTAAGGCAGAAAAATATTCATCGTCGGTCTGTCGCGCATCTTTGGTAACCGGAAGATTATATTTTGTAATATACGCATCCAGCGCTGGCGCTAAAGATTCCCATAATCTCCCGGCTATTTTTTCAGGATTACCTTGAACATCGTTTATATTGGGAATGTTCTCTATCCCCGTCAATTTCGGCCAAACCTTTTGAAAAAAGATTTC
>PFXB01000036.1:0-1812 GCA_002791435.1 candidate division WWE3 bacterium CG_4_9_14_3_um_filter_43_9 | reverse complement strand
CTGATATTCTTTTTCCGGCCGTAAATCAATATCATCCCAATTAATCATACCACAATCCAGAATCCGGTTTTCATTGTAAACCTTGACAGGGTGTGGTAGAAGAAAATCATGACCGACAGACTGAAGTTACTCAAAAAACGGCTGAATCTTTCCAAAACCGAATCCTTTTTAGTGTCCAACCCTATCAATATTTTTTATCTCGCCGGTTATGGAGACCTGTCTGATGAAAAAGATTTTTGGCTCCTCATCACTTCAAAAACCAATTATCTTTTAACCGATCCGCGTTACTCAAGTTCCGTTAAACCTTCTTTAGACTTCCGACTTCTCGAAATTACCAAAGACCGAATACTTGCGCAAGCAATCAAAAAAGTTTTGCAGGATTTAAAAATCCAAACCTTGGGTTTTGAAGATAAGGGGTTAAGTTTTTTTGAATTCAGGAAATTTAAGGAAGCTTTAAAACCTGCTGAACTTAAGCCATTTGGTGATCCCATTGAAAGCCTACGGCAAATTAAAAATAAAGAGGAAGTTGTCAAAATCCAAAAAGCGGCCGGGATTGCCGACCTTGCCTTTAATCATATTTTAGGCTTTATCAAGCCGGGTTTGACCGAAGAAGATATTGCCTTGATGCTGGAAATTTTTATGAGAAAAAGCGGCGCTGATGGGATTTCCTTTCCGCCGGTTGTTGCTTTTGGTAAAAATTCAGCTATCCCCCACCATCAAACCGGCAAAACACTTATTCAATCGCCCGGAATCCTGCTTTTAGACTTTGGCGCCAGATTCCAAGGATATTGTTCTGATCTGACGCGAACTATTTTTTTGGGGAAACCACCAGGCGAGCTGCAAAAACGATATGAACTCGTTCTGGCAGCTCAAAATAAGGTTTTGGTTCAGGTTAAAGCCGGAATGAAAGCCTATGAAGCAGATGGGATTGTACGGCGAGTCTTCCGTGAAAATGGTTGTGAAGAAAAATTTCTTCATTCTTCTGGCCATGGCGTTGGACTTTCCGTCCACGAAGGATTTGCACTTTCTCCCCAAAACCAAACCATCTTGCAAAAAGGTATGGTTTTTACAGTTGAACCCGGATTGTACTTTCCGGACTGGGGAGGAATAAGAATCGAAGACTTAGTCTTGACGGGAAAAGACGGGGTTAAAAGAATTTCGCAATCTCCGGTTGAAATGATCGTCCTATCCTAGTTTTAACCAGCTAGCGGGATGGACTGGCATTTGAATTTTTTAAAGGAAGAGCTATACATTCTCTTCGTAGCGGAAACCTTTAGGTTTCCATTCAAAGCAAGATTAAAGTTAAAAGAGCAAAAACCAAAGTCTAGTCCAAAGTTTAAAGCCAAAAAGCTTTTAATTTTAAACTAGGTTTTGAGATTTGCACTTTGCACTTTGAGTTTGATTTCTCAATTTTGACCTTTGACCCTTCGACCCGCCAGCTGGCGGACTCAGGACAGGCTTTTAACTTTTAACTTATCCTCAGTTGTCTCTCCGCTTGAGCTTCAGAAAAGAAAACATCTCGTTTTTCTGTGATTCCAATCGCCGGTTCACTTTGTCAAAAATCTCTGTCGCTGAATAATCCAGCCTGTCTTCTTCGGCCAACACTTCTTCCAAGACTTCCGACTCTTGCGACGCTAACCAATCGAGCTCTTCCAACTGTAACCAGTCAAGATATTCGTTTAAAAATTGCTTGGCTTCTTTGTTAACTTGCCCTCTTTCTTCTTCGGTGAAATAAGCTGACAATTTTTTACCCCAAAAACCTTTTTTCCGGTCCTCAATTTTCTGGCCGGAGAGATATTCATGCACCAATTC
>PFXB01000095.1:285-4790 GCA_002791435.1 candidate division WWE3 bacterium CG_4_9_14_3_um_filter_43_9 | reverse complement strand
AAACTTTTCCTGAAATTTTGTTCATTTGATGTTTCCTTTCTTTAAAAGTTCGTCTTTCCCGGACGTTCAAAATGCCTGCAATCGATTATTTTTATAAGATTTTACTTTTACTTAGCATAAACTTTTTCCCCTGTCTATGTATCGCAATACAAACCAAAAAAAGTCAAAATTCAAAGTTCAAAATTAAGGTTGTTCTCTATAGGGTCTAACGGTAAGAACATTATTCTTCGACCAAGCGAACGTTGGTAAGCGCGTGGAGAAGTACCGTAGCAAGAAAGTTGTAGTTCTCCATTGCAGTCGAACGGTAATTCCACCCGTCTTTTCAGTCTACCTTGGGCGGTGAGTGATCCCGTCCATTTTACCGCTTGCCGTCCCGTCATCCTGAACCTGCCTCGCCGGCAGGCGGGCTTGTTTCAGGATCCTGAACTGAATTCAGGATGACACTCCAAAAAATTCAAAATGTAAAATTGTAGTTCTCGACGGAGTTTACCCTGATCCGCCAGCCGGCGGAGAAGGGCTCGAACATAAGATTATTATGCTTCGACTAAGTCCTCCGATTCAGAGGACGCATGGAGAAGTACCATTAACAAAGAAAGTCGTAGTTCTCCATGAGGGTCGAACAATAATCAAAAAGTGCCATCTCAACCATCTTTCTACCTACCTATATCATAGAATAATTCAAAACAACATGGCAGAAGTGTCAGGAAAACTGACAGGGGAGACGGTACTAAAATCGGAAAAAAATGGAGCGGTTTCTAATATCTAATTGCGATCTAAAGGAACAATGCTATATAATCAAAATATTGTTTTGATAGAAAGTGATATTCATGACCAAGCGGGTAGCCAAATTAATTTTAGCTGGATTTTTTTTGTTGATCGCCGAAATTTTCCTTTTGCTTAAAATGGGATTAATCGGCGTAAACTTTCTTGATTTAAGCCGTTTGAATTCAGTTTTAGGAACAGGCAGCCAAAATAATAAGAAAATTACTCTCAAAGCTAGGGAAATTGCACAATACTTTCCTGCCAATCCGCAGGGAGAGGTTGAAATCACGACTTCTTTCCGCAAAACTACGTTTCAAATTCAAATCCGCAACCTTGAGAAATTTACCTTAGGACCGAAACAGTTTTATCAGGTTTGGATTGTGGATAAAGATTTGAAACACCCCCGGTCTTTAGGAAAATTGGAATTTAAAGATGGAGTCTATCAACTGAGAGCAACCATCTCGGGCGATTCCGGTCAATTTCAAGACATGCGAATCACTCTGCAAGACGGTGATGAGACGACACCAGGGATCACCCTTTTTGAGGCGGCAATCTAGTTTTTCATAGTATCAGAAGTTCAAGAAAGGGCAAAATGATTAAAGAAAAGATTATCTACACCACTTTCTCAGACTGGAGATTCAATATCAAAAAGGCCAAAGAGAGCTTCATCTGGGATCAGGCAGGACATAGATTGCTTGATTTTACTTCCGGGTGGAATGTTGCCAATTTGGGATGGAATAACCCGGAAATTTCCAAAGCCGTCATTGCGCAAGTCAGGAAGAATACTTACGCACCTATGTGGACAGCGGACCCAGTTCAAAAAAAGTACGCCGATTTTCTGGTCAAATATATGCCGTCAGGTCTAGATTCTATCGGCCGCGCCACCGGCGGAATGGAAGCCATTGAAGAAGCTATCAAACTGGCGCGGTCCGCAACCGGCAGAAAGAAAATAGTCGGTTTTGTAAAATCTTATCATGGGCAGTCAATCCATTGTTTGGTGTTAAGTTACTTGCCTGAGTGGTATGCCAAAATCAGCAATCCGCAAACAGATTTGGTGCATCTGCCGTTTCCGAATCTTTATTGTTCAGAAAAATCACCGCAAGAACTTCTTAGCAATTTAGAAACCCAATTGGAGAAGATTCTCAGACAGGAGGACGTGGCTGCCATTCTTACCGAATCAGGAACAATAACCGGTTGGGGATCAACTGACGTGGCTCCGGACGGCTTTCTGACTTTGCTTCGCAAACTCACCCAGAGATATGGAACGCTCTTAATATTAGATGAAGTCGGTTCGGGGTTTTCGAGATTAGGAAAATTATTCGCTTGGCAGATTGAAAACGTTTGTCCGGACATCATCACCTTAGCCAAGGGAATCTCAAATGGCGCAGCTCCAATCGGAGCCATGGTGACAACTCAACAAATTGCCGTTCAGGGGGCTTCTGCAGCCAACCTGCAATCCACTTTTGGTTGGATACCACCAGCCTGCGCCGCCGCCTTGCAAACTTTAAAGATTCATATTCGAGAGAAAATTTGGGAAAAGGCTTTTCGGGATGGCGAATACATAAAGTTAGTCCTCAAAAAGGAATTTTCCAACAATCCGTTCGTGGGGGATGTGCGAGGCAGAGGAATGGAGATCGGCATAGATTTGGTGCAAGACGGACAAACACAGATGAACAATACGGAGATGGTAGAAAAAGTCGTCAGTCTAGCCTATCAAAAAGGATTACATCTGGTTTCTGACCACGAGAGCGTTATTCAACTTATGCCGCCTTTGACCATTGAGCGCAAAGTTCTCGATAAAGGGTTGGAGATACTCATAGAATGTATTCGTAAAGCGGGAAAGAAGTAACCTATGTGGTTATGGTTGACTCTGCTTACGACCCTCGGGTTTTCTCTAGGACATGTTCTAGTGAAGAAAGGCTATGCCGACCTTTCGCCGGCACAGACCAAAGCGCTCGACACCTTTTTTTATCTTCTGATTTTGGTTCCCTATGCCCTGCTGCGTGGAGAAATCGTCTTTACTCATCTGGAGATTTTGGTAGTTTTTGGATTGGTAGTCGGAATCAACTACTGTCTATATTTAAAAGGAATTGCCAAAGGCAAAATTTCTTTAGTCCAGAATATTTATTCTACCTCTCCGATTTTTGTTCTCATTCTCGCTTCTGTTTTCTTGAAGGAAAAACTGTCTTTGCTGCAAGTTATGCTGATAGTTCTGATTGTGGCCGCAGCGGTCCTGACCGGTTTGCCCAAGAATGTAAAACAAGAAACAACCGGGATAAAATTTGAGAAGTGGTTTTTTTGGGGTCTTTTAGGTGCATTGGTAATTGGGATTAATGACATTTTAGCCAAAAAAGCTGTAGATATAACCACTGCCACCACCGTCATTTTTCTATTTCCGATTATCGACATTCCCGTTGCCTTGGGATTTTTGTGGATTGAGAAAAAGCCGTTTCCGCCGATTTTTAAAGGTAAATCTTTCTCAACCTCGCTGGGAGTTTTAATCAATAATGTGGCGGCTCTAAGTTTTTACGAAGCAGCAGGAATAGGGAAAATTTCCTTAATCTCGGGAATTTTAGGAAGTATCTCGCTTTTAACCGCAGCGTTGGCCTTTCTTTTTTTGAAAGAAAAAATTGACCGGCGGCAGGCAATCGGAATAGGTCTTGTCAGCTTGTGCGTTTCTTTGCTAGGATTATTATCTACTTAAAAAAATCTCAGGGAGGATTGAGAATGAGAAAGACGCTACTGTTTATTCTTCTTATAATTTTATTTTCTGGAAGTATTTTTTTGGTATTCAGATTTTTAGATCGAAAAGAAAAGGGGAACAATATGAACGAGAGTCAAGTTTCGAGTTCGGCAATTTTAGGGAGCCAAAAAGAAGCCAGCGCCGCAGCTTTTCAAAAGGTCCGGTATGTCAGAATCGAAACTTCCAAAGGCAGTTTTACAATTCAGCTTTTTCCAGAGGAGACTCCCAAAACAGTGGCTAATTTTCTTAAAAAAGCCAATTCAGGTTATTACCAAAATCTGATTTTTCACCGCGTTGAAAACTGGGTGGCGCAGGGCGGCGATCCAATGGGCAACGGAACCGGTGGAGGCAACATTGCCACGGAATTGTCGCAAAGGCCATTTGAGGAGGGTTCGGTGGGAGTGGCCCGGGGAGGAAATATTAACATTTCCAACGACAGCCAATTTTTTGTCTGCACCCAGGACTGCTCATGGCTTACCGGGCAATATACCAACTTTGGAGAGGTTTCTGAAGGCATGGGAATTGTTAAAAGTCTGGCGGTGGGAGATAAAATTTTAAAAATCGAACCGCTTAGTCAATAGAAAGGAGCATTCATGATTGGAAAAAGTCCGCAAACCGATTTTGCCGAAAGCAAAATCCCCCGGATTGACCCCAGCGCTTATGTTTTTGAGCAGAGCGCGGTTATCGGAGACGTTTTTTTAGGGAAAAGAGTTTTGGTGGCTCCTTTTGCTTCGGTGCGCGGAGATGAAGGGCAGCGCATTTATATCGATGACAAATCCAACATCCAGGACGGAGTCATCATTCATGCCTTAGAAAGCAAGAAGCACGGGAAAACGATTGCCAAAAATCTGGTTACGGACCCGTATCATAAACAATGCGCGGTCTATGTCGGCAAAAGAGTTTCTTTGGCCCATCAGGCGGAAGTTCATGGCCCGGCCTATATCGGCGATAACACCTTTATCGGAATGCAATCGATGGTTTTCAAGTCCAGAATCGGGAA
>PFXB01000095.1:0-147 GCA_002791435.1 candidate division WWE3 bacterium CG_4_9_14_3_um_filter_43_9 | reverse complement strand
AGATTTAAACCAGGCGGTTGTTCACGTCAACACCAGTTTAGCCGATGGTTACAATCTTTTGCAATCTCATCAATGATTTTTGACCAGAGATTCTGGGCAGACTTTTTGTCCTTCTGTAACAAGCCAGCAGTTTGACAAAACTGTTAG
>PFXB01000080.1 GCA_002791435.1 candidate division WWE3 bacterium CG_4_9_14_3_um_filter_43_9 | reverse complement strand
GGCGGAATTTGAAAATGGGATGCTCAAAGTCACCGCTCCCAAGGCTGAGGAAGTTAAGCCCAAGGTCGTCAAAGTAAAAGCCAGCAAAAAGTAAGTTAAACAAGAGGATGATCCTCTAAAAAAAGAGGATCATCCTCTTTGAATCTCTTTGAATTCCTCCAACCAACTTTGACACCAAACCTAAAACCCTGATTAAAAGTCAGGGTTTTTAGTTGAATGTTCGTTTCTAAATATTACTGGGCGGGTTTCTCCGCTGGTGTCTTTTCTTCTGGTGGCTCACTTTTAACGTTCTGGGGAAGTCCGGCAACCACTTTCTTTTGCCGGCGCTTCAAAATTATGAGAATAACCGCGGCCACTAAAGCACAGACTAAAACTCCCGCCCCAGCGATTATCAAAACAGTTATGGTAGAAAGCCCCACTGGAATGTCTTCCCCTTGGGCGATGGCTGTTTCCGCTTGTGAGATATAGCTTTCGACATCCACATTATCCGGGTAAAGGCGCTTAACCTTTTCAAATTCCTTAATGGCAGCCGAATAGTGTTTTTCAGAGAAAAGGCTGAGTCCTTCTGCCCAGGCTGCGTTGGTTAAACTCTCAGAGGGTGTCACATTGTTTTTGCTCAAAAGTTCTTTGACCCTCTCGACCGAAATTAAGAAATTAAAGCTTTCGCCGCCAGCTAAATCCCCGAAACTCCAGGTCCCAACCCCGATGACTTTTCCATCACTTCCAATGGCCGGACCGCCGCTGTTGCCGTGGGTGATGGCTGCGTCGGTCTGATAAGCCTCGGTGCCGTCCATTAGCTTTTTCTTGGCGGAAACAATTCCCTTGGTGATGGAAGGCTCGAGCTCCGATTCTTCGTCGGTTAAAACCCCCATCATTTTCTCGACGATGCCGGGGTAGCCGATGGCGTAAACTTCGGTACCGATATTGATGCTTTCCGAAGACCACAGCCCCACGGTGGGAAAATTGCTGCCTTCGACTTTCAGGAGAGCCAAATCACGGGAATCAAAATCCCCGACATAGGAAGTATCAACCAGTCTAACCGGTTTGCCAAGCTGTTTGACACTTTTTTCGCTGCCTTGCGCAATGCCGGTTTGTACGTAATTGCTGTATTTCAAATTAGTGATTTTAAGTTCCCCGGCCCGATAGCCCTTGAAAAACTCGTTGACCAAATTTTCATAACTCCCGCCAAACTGCTGCTGGAGTTGAGTTTGATAAGCGGTCTCAATTTCCTGTTCGGTCGGAGTATAGCCATAGTAGCCTTGTGCCAAAATACTGACCGCATCTTTATAGATGGTCTTAGCCAGCTGATCCAAGGCAAAATAAGCCACCAGTTCTTCTTTGGGTTGGGCGACATGCCCGTTGGTAATCAAGTACCCGTCCGGAGTGACGAAAAACCCAGAGCCGGTGGCGCCGATGGTAAAATCATAGCTGCGGCCGGAAAGAGCCGGAGCACCAAGCTCTTGGGCCACCGTGGCCTGGAGAATGGCTTCTCCGCTCACGAGGTTGGTCACCTGCACCACCGCGGGTTTAACCAATAAAAGCATCTTTTGAGTGTCGGTAAGACTACCGGTAGCAGTACCTAAAACGTCAGGTTGAACTTGAGCGAAGGTGGAGCTGGGTAGAAAAGAAGCGAGGGAAAAAGAAAAAACCAAAGCTAAACAGAAAGCGGCTTTTAAAAGCACTTTGCGGGCAGTCAGCTGCATAAATCCTCCTTTTGCATTTTGGGGTTTTTAGCTTTACGAAATTTTAGATAAACTGCAACTTAAGCTGGTATCTAAGAAAATTATAACATATTTTTATTTTCGACAGAACAAATCCCCGAGTCTCCCTGCTTGCGCCTACCTATGCAGATAGAGGTGGGTGCGGATGGCGATCCAATGATTCAGCCAAATACAACACCTATTCCCACCGCAGAATATACTCATAATCTCCTGGAGCGCGGGTGTGCGCCTCGACTAAACCTTGTGTGACTTCTCCTCTTTTCTGGAAATATTCGATAGCTCCTGTAAAAACCCCTTTATAGTATTCAACGGGATAGGGTAAATGAAGAAGGGTGATTTTGACTCGATTGCCACCCAAATCTTCAGTTCGGATATCAAAACCAGATGAAATGGTATTGATAGCCATTTTGAAACTTAAGGCCAGCTTTTTAACATTGCCGTGGAAAAGAGACATGATGGTTTTGCCGATAGCGCTCTCGGCATAGGTTTGAAAACTTACCTTGCCCAGCTCAAAATAATTGTTTGGGTTGGCATCTCCATAGAGGATCTTCATGGCTACTCGATGCAACTGAACTTCCTCCTCAAGCGAATAGTCCCGCATCCCGTAAAATTGAGTATCACCCAACTCTCTTTTGAGCGCTTCTAATCCTTGCGGACCTTTATGCTCCTTGATAGTCGCCACAATATTTTTGAGAAACATCCCTTTAACTCTCATGTCCATTTATGATTCTCCCACACTTGCTTTTATGTTAACATAACATTTCAGATTTATTAAGACTGAGATATTTCCCACATCCCCAATCGAACTTGCCCGTCGGAACGGTTCTTTTTTACAAACTAAAATTATAAACTGTCACAGCTTGCGCTGTGGTTCTCGCGCCTCAAAAATAGACAAACTTATCAGAAATGCATAATGTTATCTCTATACGCTAAACTGATTCGGTTTAGCGAAAGATGGATAATTTGGAATCAGTTTTTCTATAGTTGAGTGTATAATCATTCCATGACTTGGTTTTTCTATGCTCTCACAACCGCCGTTCTTTTTTCTGCCTGGAGTCTGCTGTCACGGATTCTTTCTGTGAAAAGCGAAAACCCGCGCGCGTTTTCAGTGGTTTACAATATCTTGGCCGCCGGCTGTGCCCTGCTTCTTCTTGCGTTCCAACCGCAAGCTTTCCGTCCCCTGCCCGTCGGTGCAGTAATCGTCAGTATTTTGGCGTTGCTCATCTGGAGCGTTTACGGCAGAACCGAGTTTTACGCCACCAAATATGTCGAGGCCTCAACACTTTCGATTCTAAGCCGGGTGGCACCGCTTGTAACTTTTAGCGTCTCGATTCTGGTGTTTCGCGAATCGGCAACTGCGGTAAAAATCGTGGCCGCAGGGCTCATTATGGGCGGCAATGTTTTGGCAGTCTACCAAAAAGGTGGCGCCAGAATCACGCGCGGCGTAGGCTACGCGCTGATTACCGCCACTGCCGCGGGCTTGGGTTGGGTCTGCGATAAATATCTGGTTACCTTTTACCCTCTAGCGCTTTATGCGGCGCTTTCTTATGCGGCACCCAACTTTTTGGTGGCTCTTTTCCCGCCTCTACCTAAAGGAGCAATCGGCAAAGAACTACGCCGTGGATCATGGAAAATACTAATACTGGCCGGCTGCGCGGTGGGCGGCTATTTTTTTCAATTAAAAGCCTTTTTGGTAGGCGAAGCGTCACGGGTAATTCTGGTTACATCAACTTCGTCGGTTTTGACAATTTTGCTGGGAATCATCCTGCTTGGTGAAACAAACAATCTCAAACGGAAAATACTCGCCGGGCTGCTGGTGTTTATCGGAATCGTGCTGATGGAATAATGGTTTTACATTCTCAAGCCCTTTGGCTCAAAAGGAGAAAAGTTCACTTTGTGGATAAAGTGGATATCAATGTCGCACAATCCGTCTGCGGGAATTGTTTTGGGGATAAGTCACCTTGGGGAGCCAAGTGATGGCCGTTACAAATGTCAATCTTATGGCTTACAATCAGGTTCAACCTGTTTTTCGACGTACAACCATTGATTGAGAACTGCTAGTAGGACTGGTGATATTTTGTTCTTGCTCTTCCTGTCAATAAATCCTTTGAGAATTGGTTTGCCCCCTTGGAAAGAAAATTCAGCCTTCAAAACATCTCTTTTATTTTCACACCACCATTCTTTAAAATCGTCTAAATCAAAAACGTTGATTTCACGGTCTAAAAGATCATGAATGGCAGGGGACTCTTGTTTGGCTTCCCCGTCAAGCAACGCTATGTCACCAAAATTTAATGAGAAATTGAATTCGGCTATGTATACTTTTTTAGCTTTACCACCGTCAATACACTCTATGCCCACGGGATTCGGTTCGTTGATAATAGATGAGATGTCTTTGGCTATTTTAAACCCCTTCTCTTTATTCCAAACTGCAATCAAATCTTCGGTGTGCTCTTTGGGTTCTTTAATTCCATATTGCTTAGGATCTATATCATCTTTAAAAAAAAGATTAAAAACCCTTTTTTGATTTTTCGAAATAATAAACAGTTCTTCCAGAAGTTCTCTGTACGCAATTGCCTCAGGGTTTGACTCTTCTTTTTTATTATCAGCCCATCCGAAGAATCCGGAGTGAGAGTCTGAATTAGTCTTCGCATCAACCGATCTTTTTACCATGATAAGGTATCTTTTACCATCGCCCATTTTCAATATCGGCAGAACGCCGCCGGATAAAAAAGTCTTCATGATTGTTTTATTCTCCATTTGATTATCCCTCAAAAAAGGTCTGATCTGTTTTATGCTTTACATCCACAAATTTTCCAAGATTATAGCGTGGTTAAAACAATTTGTCATCCCCGATCAAATCGGGGATCCAGAAAATTGTATAGATTCCCGTTTTCACGGGAATGACGAGGAAAAGGGCCTGGGATGACAGGCATTGTTAAAGGCCGATTTTAAATCCGCGCATAACGGAAGATAATGAACGCGCCCATTCCGTCTGCCAGGCAACATTTTGCATTCGTGGTATTGTCATTCCGATCCGCCCCCGCCTGCTCATCAAGGCAGGGAATCGGCGGGGAGAAAACCCGTA
>PFXB01000116.1:4747-4984 GCA_002791435.1 candidate division WWE3 bacterium CG_4_9_14_3_um_filter_43_9 | reverse complement strand
ATTCTAACCTCTTTTTTGCTGTCGGCATGCTCTCGTCAGCGGCTAGTATTCCCTTGTAATCCGCGACAATTTTTTTGGCGATTGATTGTAGTGTTTCTTTATTCATAAAATTATTTTTTAATTCCGAATATATCATGATGGGTTTCTATGAAACGCAAAGTTCCCGATATCCCGCGCAAAACCATAGAATGGGTGACAATGCAATTTTTATGAAAAACAACCCCGCCCAAAAGAGGT
>PFXB01000116.1:4215-4656 GCA_002791435.1 candidate division WWE3 bacterium CG_4_9_14_3_um_filter_43_9 | reverse complement strand
CGGAAACTTTCGCCGCATGCTTTTCGTTCGGCGGTTTAAATCTACCGAGTAATTCTCCGCCCATTATGGAAATCGCGGCGGCGGCCAAAACTCCTTCAGTGCTTCCCCCGATACCCATTAACATATCAATTTCATTATCATTGAAACAAGCTGAAATCGCGGCGGCCACATCTCCATCGGTAATCAACCTTACTCGCGCGTTTGCCACTCTTATTTGGTTAATCAATTCTTCGTGTCGCGGTCTATCCAAGACAACTACCGTAATTTCTCGCGTATCTTTTCCCAAAGCCTTGGCTGTTTTTTTAATATTATCCACAACCGGAGCATCAAGATCAATTACCGAAGCCGCTTCTTTGCCCACGGCAATTTTTTCCATATATGTATCCGGCGCATTTAACAAAGAACCGGGCGAACCGGCAACAATAACGGAAATTGCGTTAT
>PFXB01000116.1:3723-4205 GCA_002791435.1 candidate division WWE3 bacterium CG_4_9_14_3_um_filter_43_9 | reverse complement strand
AGCAACGCTATCGGTCGCCTCAAGCGGATCGACAGCCAAATCCATCTCCGGACCATTACCACTGCCAACTTGTTCTCCGTTGTATAATTCCGGCGCCTCGTCTTTCGAGCCCTCGCCAATCACAACCGTTCCCTTAAAGTCAATTTGATTAAAACGGGAACGCATCTCATTTACGGCCGCGCCGTCGGCTTTTTTTGCTTCGCCCCGCCCGATCCATTCTGCCGTGGCGATAGCGGCCGCTTCGGTCACTCTCACAAACTCTAAAGCTAAATTTCTGTCCATATATTTTTATCTGCAAAATCAATTATCTTTATTTGAAAATATTTAATAATTTTTGGTGAATAAGTCCATTACTCGCAATAAACTCATTGTTTTCGTCTTTCTTTTCTTTATTTCCCTTAAAATCAGTTACTAAGGCGTCTGTCTCCTTGGCTATCAATTTACCGGCGCAAAAATCATGCAGATGAATCTTGGAAAAAATT
>PFXB01000116.1:1644-3693 GCA_002791435.1 candidate division WWE3 bacterium CG_4_9_14_3_um_filter_43_9 | reverse complement strand
CAGCAACTGGCCGCTGGAGACCAATTATTGATCATTCTGTTTACTCCCGCTTTCCAAATTTTATCCTCAACTTTATTCGCCGAATTTCTTGAAAATTTATAATCAAAAGCGTAAACAACCGTTGATTTTTTAATATCATCTTCTTTATTGACTAATATTTTTTTATTATTTAAAAAAGCGCCTTTTCCTTTTTCGGCGCGATAGACATAATCCAAAATCGGAAGATAAACAACCGCGGCAATCACTTCTTTATTTTTTCTTAAAGCGATGGAAATTGAAAAATCGGGAATACCAATCACAAAATTATATGACCCATCAAGCGGATCTACTATAAAATCATATTCTGATTCTTTTCGAAGATAACCTATTTCTTCGGAGTATATCCCAAAATCAGGAAATTCCTTTTTTAAAATTTCCAAAATCGCCGTCTCGGATCCTGTGTCTGCCTTGGTCCTAAAATCATTCAAGGATTCCTTTGTTGTAACTTTTAGACTTTCCCCAAATAATTTCTTCGCAACTCTACCCCCCGCTTTGGCGGCTTTAATCATTTTTGTTATTTCTTGCATAGATTGTATTCTTGTCATCCCCGCGAAGGCGGGAATCTACTTTTTGCGATACTTGCAGGGTTCCCACTTTTGAAAAAAAGACACCTAACCTCAATAAAATCATATCATTTTTTTGATTTTATTCAAAAAAAAGGTAAAATAGTATTGCAACCAAAGGAGGAAAAAATGGGTTGCATATGGCAAATTTTCGTTGCTATTTTTATTATTTTTTTGATCGTTTTATTTATCGCCTTTATGATGGTAATAAATAGCGGAGGGAGCTAGCCCCTCCATCTCTCCAAAATATGCGGGCTTTCGTTGCGCGGGTATCAATTTCCTGCATGCGGAAGCTCTTTTTTTTAATACTCCAATTTTTTGCCGTAAATCTTGATCAACATTATTTCCCATTCGTCTCGTTCTATGAAAACATCTGAAACCGGGTATTGTATCATTTGTTCCCTTTCTCTGTGTTTTTTCAATGCCCGATCCAAATGTCTTCCCGTTAGTATCGCTTTTTTAATGTCGCGAGCTTTTTCCGCCTCTTCAGTAAAAGTTAATAACTTTAAAATAATAAGGTGATCCCTTTTGGCCATTGCCGTCAGGCCGGAATTTATATCAATGCCAAGATAGCTGTTCAAGCGCGGAAACAAATAATCATCTTCCAACTTCATATGCAATAAAAGATGTTACTTAAAATTGCGCAAATATTCGGATAAAAGATCCAAATCGCTCTTTTCGTTCAAAACTTTTGCCCAAAGCTCGTCAATATAAGAGTGATCATCGTTCATAAACTCGGAGATAATACCCATATTTTTTATTAAATTTATTAATCTAGAAATAATCTGGCTAACCTAATTTCTTCATAAGAATATTCATCGCCCAAAATTTCTTTAACCGGAGACAGCCTTGTATCTCCGACTTGCCCAAAAGCCACTCTTATTTCCTCCAAACGTTCGGCCGGAATGGTCGGTTTTAAATATCCAACAACCGACCGGCCGTCGGAAGAAACAATTTTTTCCAAATGCGCCATAATCGTATTTTCCTTCAATCCGCGCCGTTTGGAAATTTCAACAATCGATAATTTCTCCAAAACCAATAATTTTGTTTTTTCATAAGTGGAGATCTCCGGTTCTCTTTTTTCTGATATTTCATCAATCAACTTATTCTGTTTCTTAATCTTTTCTTGAATGTCAGCTTTTGATAACTCTAAAGCCGCTTCTTGCGACAACCTGATCAATTCCTTATCTAACTCTAAAATTTCTTCATTAACCCGTAGAGCCATTTCGTTTAAACCCATTAATTTTAAACCGGCAAATCCACGGACGCGGGAAAGCGCCACATAGCCCATTCCTTCCACAAAACATTTTGATAAATCCATTTCCGCGGCATCAAGCGTCATCCCTTGACTTTTATGAATCGTAATCGCCCAAGCGAGGCGCAAAGGTACTTGAATAATTTCCGCGCGAACTTTTCCTTCTTCTTCAATAGTCCAACTCTGCGGTCG
>PFXB01000116.1:0-1508 GCA_002791435.1 candidate division WWE3 bacterium CG_4_9_14_3_um_filter_43_9 | reverse complement strand
ATTTTTAATTTCAACTCAGCTGGCGCTAAACAATTTTGAGAAAGCAATTCGGCGAGGCGCCGATTACCATGGCTCGTCATTTTATATACTAATAATTTTTCAGGCAAAGAACTAAGCTCTTTACTGTTTATAGCGTCAACATCAACATTGTGTGTATATAATTTTGTCGGTTTAATTGAACCATCTATCTCTTTATTGAACCTGTCTCGAAGCGGCTCCATGACGAAATCATTAAGTTTAGCGCTCCGAATACCATCAAGCAATTTAGTTAATTCATTATCACTATGCCGAAATTGTTCATCCAGATAACAAACTTTTAGATTCATCTTTCGCCAGATTTCCGACTTGTGCACAAAATCCACATTTTCTCCGCCCCTACCTACCGGCGGCAATTGAAAAAAGTCTCCTGAAAGGACTATCTGCATACCGCCAAAAGGCTCCAGGCTTCGCCTAAAAGCTTGGCATAATTGATTAAGTAAATCTAATCTGAAGGCGTGAAGCATGGAAACCTCATCAATAATCAAAACATTTGTTCTCTCATAGCGGCGAACTAATCTTCTCTTGTCTAAAAATATTTCGTAATCTTGGGCAGTCAAGGCATCTCTAATCCCTAATCCTGACCAAGAATGAATCGTCATGCCACCTAGATGCGTCGCGGCAATGCCGGTTGAGGCGGTTATTGCCACTTCAATATCATTTTTTCTTAAATGCTCAATATATTTATTTAACAAAAAAGTCTTGCCACTGCCCGCGGATCCTGTTAAATAGACATTGTGTCCCAGTTTCAATATTTCTAAAGCTTGCTGTTGAGTCATTATATTATTCTTGCATTCTTTAAGCTTGAAATAATTATATCAAAGACCATTGAATCGCGCCACGCTGAAAACTTTGATAGAAACTTTAACATTTTTTGACATTTTTAAACAATCAAAGTATAGTAAAGGCAATAAAGACCCGCTACATAACAATCTTTTGCGACAAAACATAATATAAGGATTATTATGCGGCGGGTTCTCTATGACCCTTAGAAAATTAGTCGAGTTTTTTAAGCAAAATAAAAAATAAAATCCACTGCGTATTATGACAGGAACCATCAAAACTATTATTTCCGATAAGCACTTCGGTTTCATCACACCTGCGGACGGTTCAAAAGACGTTTTCTTCCATGAAAGCGGACTTCAAGGAATCCAATTTTCCGATTTGAAACAGGGAGATACGGTCAGCTTTGAGGTAGAGCAATCCGACAAAGGACCTCGCGCCATCAATGTTGCCGTCGCCGCCTAAATTATTTGCGAAAAATAAATACTCTGCATTATTTTTAACGCGGAGTATTTATTTTAAACATAAAACTACGACTTTCCTCGGTCGTAGTTTTAAAATATTTTACTTTTTATTTTTAACTGAAGATTTCTTGGCGACAGCTTTTGTTTTTGTTCCCTTTCTTTTTTCTTTTATAACATCTTTTGTTTTTTCTTCTTTCTCGGATTCTTCCTTTTCACTTTTTTCTA
>PFXB01000049.1 GCA_002791435.1 candidate division WWE3 bacterium CG_4_9_14_3_um_filter_43_9 | reverse complement strand
ACCAATTAGCATCAAGGGTTACCTTTGAGGCATTTTAAAGCCTAAATTTCCTCTTCTTCCCCGTTTCAATTGATCTAGATATTCACCACTTTTCACCACTTACAACCATTCTGATACATTTAGGATAGTTTGTCAAGGGTTTTTTGACTTATCAAACGATTAATGTAAAGTCACCGTTTGGGAAAAGTGAAATCTTCAAGTCGGTCTAGAAATCGATAAAAAATGCGGATTTTAGATTAAAGGAGGAATGAATCAAGTAGAATTACGAAGCTTTATATGTTCGACTTCAATTAGATTGTGAATGAATCCGAAGGGGTCAGGACGAGTGGCCCCTGTCTTTTGCTGAAACCATTTTTGCGCTGTCTTTTTTCTAGTTGCGAGGGAAAGATACTCTAAAATATGACGATTAACAAGAATGATCTGTTCGAAGAGTTTCCTCTCCCATTTGGATTTCTGATTGGTTGCTTGTTTTACTAGAAATCCAGATGTGAAAAGAAAATCTTTTCCATTGGTTTTTTAGTGTTGCAAACTCTCAGAAATCGCGATCGACTGCCAAAGACAGTTAAAGTGCCAGCCGAACCACTCGTCCTGGCTGCCCCACCCTGCTCTCATCAGGAGAACTCAGTATGATTTTTCTTTTTGAATTTAAAGCTTTACCATAACTATCAGGTTCGGGCAGACCGGAAAGAATCCCGATCCCCCAGAGAAGCTTTAAATTCATGAGGCGAGAGAGAGCTTCTGTTGCTAAAAATACCTGGGGCATCTTTATTCTAATGAGATAGCCGCCTTCAATCCGATACACTTTTCCCCAATTTTCTTCGTGGGGAAAATCCCGGTCTTGAATCCAAATCTCGACTTTTCTGCCCGAAGACTTGGACGGTAACTCAGAATAAAGTTCATCCCAAGAAATTCGAAGCCCAAATCTTTCCGGATAAATGATGAGAACTTCAGTTCCATCCAGAAAGATTTTTCTCAGAACCTTACTTTCGGATATGACTTGCTCACGGGCATTGTATAACGAAAGAAGATATTCCTTCCGCGGAGAATTTTTCACAAAAATTCTCATCAAAACCCGCTTCTGCAAAAATCCGAAAAGAGGTTTCAAAAACCACCTCCCGGGCGAAGTAGGGTTCATTTTACGAGCATCATATTCCTGTCTCAAACGTGGGAATATGAACCATTTCATTCTCGCTGTGCGAGCAAAAGAAAACACCATGCCCCCAAGGGCGCGGAAATTCATTTGATTGTTCATAATAGACCTCCTTTTGTAAAAAAGCCCTCCTGAAGGGAAAACCGCCCAGGAGAGGCCTCCCCCACTCCTGAACGGTTTTTCCACCAGGAAAAAGGTTCGGGGGGGGTGAGCAAAGAAGCGTATTATGAATCTCTGAAGGTGCAAAGTAGGGAGCCGTCTTATCAGGTCAAGCCTGACAAGACTGTTCACCGCTTTCTGTTAAAAAATTTTGCTGCAACGATTGAAAAGATGAATCTCCAGGGACTTGACAATCCTCTGTTGAGATTTTAATTTATCCACCGACTTTAAGCCCGTCGTTTTGCGCTCTAAAGATAGCCGATGGTTACAAAATTCCTTTCTTCTTCGGGAGAATAGCAAAAAAACTGGCAAATGTCAATCCTATAGCATTTTTATATTGTGCTATATGGCTGAAGATCTGGAGCGGAAAAATCGTAAAGAGGCAGGAAAAGTTAAAGAGTCTAAAAAATACGAGCACATTTCTCAAGTTCCTCATAACGGCAAAAAGCCAACTTTTTACTTTATCCGCGCCTGCCTGACGGTAGGCAGGGATGAAGCTTTGGAATTTTTACGAAGTAAAACCTATATTACCATAGCGCAGGAAGCGATCTTGCGAAGATTATCTGTTATAGAAGTAACATCTATCTCGCCTCAATCTTATTCTCTAAGTAATCCTTGATCTCTAAAACATTCACTCTCTCTTGCTTTAAACTATCACGGTTCCTGACGGTCACCTTTTTATCTTCCAGCGAATCGAAGTCTACGGTGATCCCAAACGGAGTTCCCACCTCATCTTGCCTGCGGTAACGCCTACCGATAGACCCGCTTTCATCATAAAAAATTGGCCATTTTGACTTTAAATCCGCGGCAATCTTTTGCGCAATCTTAACCAATTTGACGTTTTTTACCAATGGAAAGATGGCGGCTTTGATGGGTGCAATTTTAGGGTGGAGGCGCAAAACAACCCTTTTCTCCTTCCCTACCGTTTCTTCGTCATAGGCGTCAATTAGAAAAAAGAGGGTGGATCTGTCGGCTCCGGCTGATGTTTCAATAATCCAGGGGGTAAATTTAGTATGTGACTCTTCATCAAAATAAGTCAAATCTTTGCCGGAAAATTGTGAATGGCGGGAAAGATCCCAATCTCCCCGATTATGAATACCTTCAAATTCTTTCCAGCCAAAAGGAGCGCTATATTCAATATCAAAAGCCGCTTTGGCATAATGAGCCCGCTCGTCAGGTGCATGTTCCCTAAATCTCAGTTTCTCTTTTGAAAAACCCAAGGAGAGATACCAATCCATTCTTTCTTTTTTCCAGAAAGAAAACCATTTTTCGGCGATTTTAGCTTCGGGTTTAATAAAATACTGCATTTCCATCTGTTCAAATTCACGCATCCTGAAAGTAAAATTCCCAGGTGTGATCTCGTTGCGAAAGGCTTTACCGATCTGGGCTATACCAAAAGGAATTTTGGTACGCATCGAATTCAAAATATTGATAAAATTAACGTAGATCCCCTGGCAGGTTTCTCCCCGCAAAAAAGTCTCATTTTTCTCATCTTCCAAAACTCCCAGTTGGGTTTTCATCAAGAGATTGAATTGGCGCGGCTCATCGATGTTGAGGTTGATGGGAGAGTGGCAATTGGGGCAAAAAACCTCCGCCCGTTCGATGTATAAGAGTTCCTGCTTCGACTTTTTCTCTTTTGTCTCGTCAATCATCTTTTCCTTTTTTTCAATCGGCAATTTAGGCAGCTCATCTTCGCGAAAACGTTGGTGACAACGCCGACACTCAACTAAAGGATCAGTAAAGGCAGCCACATGTCCCGAAGCTTCCCAAACTCTACGATTCATAATAATGGCTGAGTCAAGACCGACTATTTCTTCTCTCTCCCAGACCATATTTCTCCACCATTCTTTTTTGAGATTGTTTTTCAACTCGACTCCTAGAGGTCCGTAATCATAGATTCCGCCTACTCCACTATAAATTTCAGAACCGGGAAAAATAAAACCTCGACGCTTGCAAAGTGAAATAATTTTTTCCATAACCTCTGAGTTGGACATAATTGGGGCTCCTTTTCTAGACTTTAAGTCCGTAAAAAAAGTAACAAAAAATCCCTATGATCTATCATCATAGGGACCCGAATGGGCGGTTCCACCCTAGTTCCCGCCGAATCGGCGGGCGCCTTAATTTCAATCGTGACTCCGCGGTGCCTTAAAGTTAGGCTTTCTTTCTCGGGTTCTCAATTTAAAACCCGATTTCCTGTCAAGAAAAATCTATCTTTTTTCCGCCTCAACATCTTTTTGGACTCTCTTTTCTGTATAGCACCTAAATAAAATCCTGTCAACCCGCTGCAATCTTTAATGCAATTGCCTGATCTGTTGTTGAAAACTGATTGATTTTAGATCTTTTTCCAAAACCCAACGCAATTGATTTTTCAAAACCTCCTGTGCGGTGCCCAGGTTTTGTTTAGAAAATTCAGTTTTGACAACCTCTCCCAGGGGGTTTTCTTCTAAGCTCTGTATGATCTTTCCAAAATCTTCTGGCAATCCGTATTTGCGCACTACTTCTTCTTTTAACCAAAACCCTACGATCTTCAAAGATTGTATTTCAAAAGCCAGCATCGCCAATTCTCGCGCTTTCACGTTTTCTTTTAATTCCTTCAATAGGTGTAGAATTTCTAAAATTAGGGAAAAAAATTTGAGGTTAGGCTCATTCTCAACTGTCAGACCATCGATAAACTCAGTAATTTGGTAAACTTCAGCCATCAACATTAAATCTTTTTTAAGTTCCTGGAAGGTCTCTTCAACCACAATTTCGGAAAGCAAATCCAAATTCTTGCCTTCGATAATAAACAACTGTCCTAGGTTTAAAATCTCGATATTTCCGCCTTTGCGCGAAGTCAGTCTTCTGGCTCCCTTGACCACCAGTTTTAATTTTCCGTAATGTTTGGAAAAAACAGTTAGGAGCCTATCGGCCTCTCCGAAATCTTTATATTTTAAAATAATGCCTTCGGTTTTATAAGTCGACAATAATTTTCCTTATTCACTAAGGTTCTAGGGGGTAATTTTAAAGCTTAATTCCTGATCTGTTTCGAGTTTTAGATTGCGAATTTCACCATTAAAATCGATGTTGTATTCAGGACCTATAAGCCCGGCTTGCTTTTGGATCAAGAGTTTATATTCTTTTTGGGCCAGCAGTCCTGATTTTTTAAGCTTAAAGGGCACCTCATACACAAATTTGATGACTTGAGAATTTGGTTTGCCCAAACCAACGGGATAAGTTTGCGTAAAATTATCAAAGACTGTTTTGCCCAAATCCTCAAAAACGCCAACCGTTCGCAAGCCGCCTTCTGAACTTATCAGTTTCGATCCCTGCGGCACATAGATTCTGACATAATCCCGGGTTGGAGCATTTAACCAACCGTCATAACTGCCGGTGTTGGTATAAGTTATGGTTAGCTCGTTGGTAATTGTCCCGTCTTCGGAAACACTGGTTTTCAAATCCGCTTTTCGTTCAACATACATATCCGACTTTAGCCCACCCAAATTGGCATCACTGATGTGCAAATAATCACCTTCAAATTCAACTATTCTGCCGGCAAAATTAAACTTTTCCACCAAAGACTGCATCTGAAGGTCTTTCATGTAAAACAAAACGTGTTTCTCCTGCGCTTCTCTGA
>PFXB01000056.1 GCA_002791435.1 candidate division WWE3 bacterium CG_4_9_14_3_um_filter_43_9 | reverse complement strand
GGGTTTTGATTTTCGTCGAGAAGTCTTCTTAGATTTTTTCCGAAGCGGGACAGGTGTAGGGTTCTCAGTATGAGTCTTTGTCAGTTTGGCTAAACGCGATTTTATCCGTGCGGCTTTGTTGGGATGAATAATTCTTCTTTTAGCTGCTTTATCGATCGCTTTCACAGTTTTAGTCAAAAGAGACGGTTTGTCCGTCTCTGAGGTTGCAATGGAGTTTTGTTTGATAAGCCGCTTTAGGTTGCGGCGTACTTTCTGGTTGAACTCGGCTTGTTTTATAGATTTTCTTAAAGCTCTGCGAGCGGTTTTGGTAACTGGCATAATAGTTAAGTTAAAACTCAAAAGTAAAAAGTCAAAACTGAAAGATCAGTGTCATCCTGAGGACCCGCCGAATCGGCGGGGACGTGAGGATCCCGTGGGGCAAGAGACAAAACGGACGGGATTCCTTACTCAAGGTCAGGCCAGACGCATAGATTCAAATTTAATGTAGAGTATTTTAGCAGAAGTTAACGACGAAAGCAAGGCTTTGCGATGGTTTCCAATTTTTTGAAAAACGGCACCAATTTTTTTAAACAAAAACAAGAAAATATTCTTTCAGCGGCCGCAGTTATCGCCCTGATGATGTTAGCTTCCCGTTTTCTGGGGCTTTTGCGTGACCGGCTTTTAGCTTCTTATTTTGGTGCCAGCGCTGATCTGGACGTTTATTTTGCCGCTTTCAGGCTTCCGGATATTCTTTTTCAGTTGATAATAATGGGTGCCCTGTCCGCAGCCTTTATTCCGGTTTTTTCCGAATATCTCTCACGGGGCAAAGAAAAAGAGGCTTTTGCCATCACCAACTCCGTTTTAAACGCCTCTTTCCTGGTTTTTGGCGCGTTGGCCGGCCTCATTTTTATTTTTGCCTATCCCTTGGGAAAATTGATTGCTCCGGGGTTAGCCCCCTGGCAAATTGACAAAATGGTAGTCTTAACCCGCCTGATGCTTCTAGGCCAATTTTTCCTCATTGCCTCTAATTTTTTAACCGGCGTTTTACAGTCGTTCCAAAGGTTTCTCGTTCCTGCAGTTGCGCCTTTAATGTACAATTTGGGGATTATCGCCGGAATTGTTATTTTGTCACCAGGCCTCGGAATCTATGGTCCAACCTTGGGAGTGATTCTGGGTTCTTTTTTGCATTTTATCATTCAAGTTCCCCTAATTTACGCTTTCGGTTTTCGTTACGCCGCAAAGCTGGACTTGGGGCACCAGGGAGTGAAAGAGGTGATCCGTCTGATGTTGCCGCGGATCTTCGGGTTGGCGGTGAGCCAGATAGATCCCACCGTGGATGTTATTTTAGCCTCTTTACTAGGCGCCGGCAGCATCAGTGTTTTTAATCTGGCGCTGCACTTACAAAGCCTTCCGGTGGGTGTTTTTGCTTTTGCGATCGGAACTGCCGCCCTGCCTTCTTTAGCCAAAGAGTACACCGAAAAAAATTTAGATAAATTTAAACAGATCTTTTTGGACTCATTCCATCAAATCTTGTTTCTAACCGTTCCCGCCTCGGTTTTCCTTTTAGTGTTAAGACTGCCGATTGTACGTTTGGTGTTGGGTACCGGTAAATTCGATTGGGCCTCAACCCTTTCCACTGCCTTGACACTGGGACTTTTTTCGCTTTCAATTTGCGCTCAAAGCCTGGTGCATGTTTTGGCGCGGGCTTTTTATGCTTTGCATAACACCAAAACTCCGGTTGTCGTAAGCCTAATCTCGGTGGGGATTAACGTTGTGGCCGCCCTGATCCTTTTCCACACTCGGCTGGAGGTGGCAGGGCTGGCTTTGGCGGCCTCGCTGGCTAATTTCGTCAATGCCGGGCTTCTGCTTTATATTTTAGACAAAAAAGTAGGTGGCTTTGAAAGAAAAAAATTGATTTTGCCTGCCACTAAAATTTTTACCGCTGCCACCATTATGGGTCTGGTTACTTACCTGCCGGTAAAAATCCTAGACCAGGTTTTTATCGATACCAGCTATGTGGCCAACCTTTTGGTCTTAACACTTTTGGTTTCCTCCTTTGGCCTGATGACCTACATTTTTCTGGCCTATCTTTTTGATTTAAAAGAGCTGCGTATCCTCATTGATATTCTGAAAAGAATCAGAAACTGGCCCAGTATTTTTTTTAAGCTTAAAGATGAAGAAGCTATCAAAGAAAAGATCATAGAAGGATCGGAGCACGATGCCTGATTCTCAAAACATTCGTAATTTTGCCATCATTGCCCATATTGACCACGGCAAATCAACCCTGGCTGATCGTCTGCTGGAGGCAACCCACACCATTCCACCGCAGGCGATGCGTTCCCAGGTCTTGGATAATATGGAGCTCGAGCGCGAGCGCGGGATTACCATCAAACTCAAGGCAGTCAGAATGAAATATATTTTTGAGGAAAAGGAATACGAGCTCAATCTCATCGATACTCCGGGGCACGTTGATTTTGCCTATGAGGTTTCCCGCTCTTTGGCGGCCTGCGAGGGAGTCATTCTGGTGGTTGATGCTACTCAAGGCATTCAGGCCCAGACGCTTTCCAATTATTATTTAGCGGCCGGTCAGCATTTAAAAATTATTCCGGTTATCAATAAAATCGATCTAAAAAATGCTCAGATAGAAGAAGTAAAAAAAGATCTCGTTGTCAGTCTCAAGTTTAAGTCCGAAGAGATCATTTTGGCTTCAGCTAAAGAAGGGATCGGAATCGATGAGATTTTGCAAGCCATCATCCTGCGCATTCCTCCACCCGCCGGTGAGTCAGGCTCGCCCCTGCGGGCTTTGATTTTTGACTCTTCGTATGATCTCCACAAAGGAGTGGTGGCTTACGTACGGATTTTTGATGGCCAGGTGGCTGCCGGAGAGTCGATCTTTCTTTTGGGTTCCCAAGCGCAAACCGAGGTTTTGGAAGTGGGTATTTTTGTGCCTCAGATGCAAGCTTGCGACAGTCTTGGCAGTGGCGAGGTTGGCTATTTGGCCACCGGCTTGAAAGAGGTGGCTTGGTCGCGGGTGGGTGACACGGTGGCGACTTTGCCTCAGGCCAAACCTCTCCACGGTTATCAGAGCCTGAAACCCATGGTTTTTTTAGGGATTTATCCTTTGCAGGGAGATGACTTTCCTTTATTGAAAAAAGCCTTGGCAAAACTGAAACTCAACGACGCCAGCTTGGATTTTGCGCCCGAATCTTCTCAAGCTTTGGGCAACGGTTTCAGGTGTGGTTTTTTGGGGCTACTACATGCTGAAATTGTGAGAGAAAGGCTGGCGCGTGAATATGGTCTAAAATTAATTACCACCGCGCCTAATGTTGAATATCGGGTTTTCCTGCGCGACGGTAGTCAAATCTCTATTCAAACTCCGGTGGAATTTCCCGATCCCGCGACCATTTTAAAAGTGCAAGAGCCCTGGATGATTGCAGAGATTTTTACTCCCCAGGAATACATTGGCAGCATTATGCAGTTATGCGAGGGGAAACGTACGCTCTTTAAGAATCTGGAATATTTAGGCTCACAAGTGAGGCTTTCTTATGAAATTCCTTTGGCCGAACTGATCATTGATTTTTATGATAAACTCAAAAGCGTTTCTCAGGGTTATGCCTCGCTGGATTATAATTTTTTGGATTTTAGAGACACGGAAGTTGTAAAACTGGAAATCTTAATCGCAGAGGAGAAGGTAAATGCTTTAACCCAGATTGTAATTAGCCAAAAGGCTCCCGCAATCGGTCGGGTGGTGGTGAAAAAATTGAAAGAGGTTTTACCTCGCCGGCAATTTAAAGTGGCGCTGCAGGCGGCTGTTGGCGGCAAAATCATAGCGCGCGAAGATATCCCTGCCTTTCGGCGGGATGTGCTGGCTAAAATGTCCGGCGGAGATTACACGCGCAAAAGGAAACTGTTAGAAAAACAGAAGAAAGGGAAGATTAGAATGCGGCTGATCGGGAAAGTCGATCTGCCGCAGGAGGCATTTTTGGCGGTTCTGGAACGGGAATAGCCAGAGAGAAATTGGAATTTTGGTTTGCCTCCCTGTCATCTCGACCCGCCGATTCGGCGGGGGAGAGATCCCGTAGAAGAGTGGTAAAGCAGACGGGATCCTCACGTCCCCCGCTAAGCGGGGTCCTCAGGATGACATGGGAATTAATGGAACGAAGCGCCTAGATGACCGAAAGCGGGAGTTTTAAGATGGACAGAAAGGGGATTTAACTATGGAAAGTTTTAAGCATCAAGTTGTCCAGGGTGTTCAAAGACAAAAAGAGTTTGTTCCGGCAGAAAGATTCCACCAGGCCTTAACTGCCAAACTGGAAAAACATTTTTTGATCGCGGTTGCCAAAAGATTGCCGCCTTGGATTAAATCTGACCACCTGACGCTCTTCGCTTTCTTGGGTTCAATTTTAGCTTGCTTTGCCTATTATATGACCAATCAGGCTTTGTGGTGGATACACGTCGCTTCTCTGGGGATTTTCATCACCTGGTTCGGGGACGCCTTAGACGGGACGATTGCCCGAGTGCGCAATGTCGGGCGCGAGCGGTACGGTTTTTACCTGGACCATCTTTTGGATATGTTAAGCGTTCTTTTCGTTTTTACAGGACTGGCGCTTTCGCCTTTTGTGTCTTTGATTCCGGCCATGGCAGGTTTGATCACCTATTATCTTTTGGCGATGTATGCCTATCTTTTAACCTATGTCGCCAAAGTCTTAAAACTTTCTTACGGGATCATGGGTCCTACGGAAACGCGCATTATTTTGGTTCTTTTCCAGACTTTCTATGTCCTGAAACCCGACTTGGGAGTTACGATTGCGGGCCACTATTTAACTCTCTTTGAAGTGATGCTTTTGATTGTCGCCATGGTGATAGGAGCGACTTTTCTTATCTCTGCCTTGCAAACCTTAATCATTTTGGACGAAATCGATCCTTT
>PFXB01000007.1 GCA_002791435.1 candidate division WWE3 bacterium CG_4_9_14_3_um_filter_43_9 | reverse complement strand
CCCAAATAACTCCAATTTGCAACTCAAGATGTTGTTATTTGGGGAATACTCAACTACATTTTTTGCAAACCCGAGTTTGTTGAGTATATTTTATACCTTAAAACAAGCATACTGGGATTAGAGAATTTTGACAAGCAAAAAGAGGAGAGGCTGCGGTTTACTTAAGTGTTGATGCCCGACGTGGTCGGAAGCAGTCAAGACGGCTTTTTAGGCCGCAGCATGAGGGATGCCGTCAAAATTAGGGAAGTTGCCTGACGAGTTGCAAGTTTAATCTTGAAGTAGCAACAAGCAATCGTACCTCGGCTCTTTTTTTGAGCCCGTTGAGCTCTCAAAAGATCAATTTCGCGATTTCCGTGATTTGCCCCATTGATCCTGGACTTGGCTTTTTCCAAGATACTATTTGAATTCAGGGAAGCTTTCTATTTCCCACATAAAATATTTGACGCCATCACGCCAGGAGTGGTCGCGGCCGGCAGAGGGGGGGCAATAAAGATATTCAATATTGTCTACTGTTGAGACCCCGTTTTTGGCGTAGTTGGCCAGTCCTTTGCCGACAGTTTCAACCGCTTCCGTAAAAGAAGCAAATCTCACGGCTTGCGTGCCATAAACTCCCCAACCAAAGGGATTATAGGAATTTAAGGGAATTTTATCGAGCTTACCGAAAGTTGATTCTTTGCCAGCGATCGAAGGTAGAAGTAACCAATTAAGGTTATATTGGTCAGCAACTCGGATAAAAGTTGCAGCTTCGTCAGAAAGCGGCGAACCTTGCCAGGTTAAATAGGCTTTTAGTTGGGCATCCCGCCCGTCTTTGAAATCGATGTTTTCGATAACGATTTTGCCTGCGGGTGGTTTTTGAGCAAAAAGCGAATAATAAAAATCACGGGGCAGATTGGCTGGCTGGTTTTCATCGATATCTGCTCGAGAATTAATCTTCTCAGTATTGGAAGATGTATAGAAAGCTAAGATGAGGGTTAGGCAAGAGAAAACCATCCACAACCCTATGACTAAAGGCCCTAAAGCCTTGAATTTTGGCAATCTTGGCATAATTTCTTTATCGTAGTTACATTATATCATGGGAAATCAAGTCGACTTTGAGGTTAAGATTGATTCAATTTTTAAGCATAGATTTCAATACCAAATTCCAACATCAGAAAAATGAGATAGATAAAAATAAGAATTATTCCTTCCGTAATGTCAAGCTTTCGATCAGAACGAATAAAAAAATTGAAAGTAATTAAGATGAAAACAAGAAAAAAGGCGCTCATTTCAAAAACCTGCCAACTTTGAATTTTGATGGGGGTAATCAAGGAGGTTACGGCCAAGACTAAAGTTGAATTGGAAACCACGCTTCCCATTAAATCTCCCAAAGCCAACTCAGATTCATTTTTTTTAATTGACTGGATACCGAAGGCTAACTCAGGCAGTGAAGTCCCAACCGCTACTAAAAACATTCCAATCAAAACTACGGGAATATTTAGGGAAGAGGCCAGATTGATGGCGGAGTTAACCAAAAATCTAGCGCTGATGATTAAAAAAACGATGCCACCGATGGCAAGTATCACGGCTTTTAAAGCTTCACTTTTTTTGATATAAACCTTTTCGGGTTGGAAGAACGATTTTTGGTGAAGAAGCCGGTTGAGATAGAAAATATAGAAAACAATCAGGATGACAGCTTCAATTCTTGAAAGGGTTAAATCAGCCAAAAAAATAAGGGGGAGGATGGCGATTGCGAGCATATAGAAAGCATCTCTTTTCGCAATCACCGAACGAATGCGAATTTGTCGCGCGACCAGAATGGTAATTCCCACAATTAAAGTTAAGTCAGCGATATTCGAACCAATAACATTGCCCAAAGAGAGCTCCGGTTTGCCGGAAAGAGCCGCCTGGATCCCGACGAAATTTTCCGGCAGGGTGGTGGCTACAGCCATCAAGATAAACGAGATGGAAAAGGCAGAGAGTTTGAGAAAATAAGAAAGCCTGATTAATGACTTAATTGTCAATCCAGCGCTTTTAACCAAAACGATCGAGGCCAGAATAACAATCAGGATTTCTTTTAAATAATTCATACGAAAATCGTCTCAGTTTATGCAATCTCAGACAATATCTGGATTCTTTACGATCCGGAGCGTGTTTTCCAAAAGCATCACAATCGTCATCGGCCCAACTCCGCCGGGAACGGGAGTGATAAAGGAAGCCTTATTTTTGACATTTTCAAAATCAACATCCCCCACAATGTGATAACCTCGAGGATCAAATTTGTCTTCAATGCGGTTTATGCCCACATCGATGACGATTGTCCCTTCTTTAACCATCTCTTTTGTAACAAACAGTGGTTTCCCGATGGCCGCGATCAGTATGTCGGCCGAAAGACACTCGGCCGCAATATTTTGGGTTTTTGAATGACAAATTTCGATAGTGGCATTTTTCTGTAGCAGTAATAAAGCCACCGGTTTGCCAACGATATTGCTGCGACCCAAAACCACCGCCTTTTTCCCTTCGATGGGAACGCCGGTGCTTTCTAAAAGAAGAAGAATGGCTTTGGCCGTAGCCGGAATCAAGGCATCATCGGGAGTATTTCGCTTGGTGACAAGAATTCTTCCCAAATTGGAAAAATGAAAACCGTCAACATCTTTTTTGGGATTAATGGCGGATAAAACCCGGATTTCGTCGATGTGCCCAGGCAGCGGTAACTGTACCAAAATTCCGTGGAAATTAGGATTTTCATTTAATAATTTGATAATTTCGATAAGCTTTTCCTGTCCGATTTCCCGGGGAAGTAAAATTTCCTCAAAGTAAAATCCGACCCGGTGACAAGCCCTTTCTTTACTATCAACATAAATCTGTGAAGCGGGATCATTACCCACCAGAATAATCGCCAGTCCAGGTTTGATTCCCATTTTGCCGACTTCTTGGCGAATCTGTTCTTCAATTTTCTGAGCCAGCAGTCTTCCATCAATAATTTGCGCCATAGAATTTCCTCAAACTTAAAAAATACCTCGAATGTAACCATCTTGATCTAAATCTATTTTAGCGGCAGCCGGATCTTTTGGCAAGCCAGACATGGTTAAGATCTTGCCGGCAAAAGTTATGATAAAACCTGCGCTTTGCTTCCGCCGGTTGCTCCTCCTTTGACTCCGAAAACCGGTCCCAAGGAAGGTTCGCGCAGACAAACGATGGCTTTTTTCAAAATGTTTCAGTATTGCTTTTTGAGCGGGAAAGCGCGGCAGAGTTTGGCAACCTTGGGACGAATCTCGTTAATTTTTCTGGTTTTGCCGATAATTATACTGCGCGTTTCCCGCTTCTTTTCCTGGTCAAAAACAATACCCATCTCATGCTTGACGCGGGAAAGATCGCAAACAATATCTGCAATCCAGCCTCCTATAAGCTTCATTTCTTTTAAACCCAATCCCCTGCTGGTGGCAGCCGGAGTCCCCAGCCGCAAACCGGAAGGGTAAAACGGAGGATTAGGATCAAAGGGAACCGCGTTACGGTTGGCCACAATGCCGGCTTCTTCCAATCCCTCTGCCACGGTGTTTCCCAAAATATTTTGCTGGCGCAAATCAACGACCATCACATGGTTATCTGTTCCGTCTGACATCAGTTTCAAGCCGCAGCACAGGAGTGAATCGGCCAGAGCCTTGGCGTTTTTGGCAATCTGCAGACCATACCGTTTAAACTGCGGTTTGGAAGCCTCCTGCAAAGCAACCGCAATGGCGGCGGTTACTTGATCATGCGGACCGCCTTGCAGTCCAGGGAAAACTGCTTTATTGATTTTTTCGCCCATCAGCGGATCTTTTTCCAGCCCTTTTTGCGTCACCATAATAATAGCGCCTCGAGGACCACGTAACGTTTTATGGGTAGTGGTGGTCACAACATGTGCCTGAACGAAAGGTGAAGGATGGACACCGGCTATTATTAAACTTACGATGTGAGAAATATCTGCCAGCAAAAACGCATCTACTTTCCGGGCAATGGCCGCAAAGCGTTCAAAATCAAGCTGTCTGGGATAATGCGTGATTCCGGCTATAATCATCCGCGGCTTGTGTTTGAGTGCCAGCTTTTCGATCTCATCATAATGCAAAAATCCGTCTTCCCCGACATCATACTGCACGCTTTGGAAAAATTTACCGGAAAAAGTGATATTGGGAACACCATGAGTCAAATGCCCGCCGCTTTTTAAAGATAAACCCATGATCGTATCGCCAGGCGCAAGTAAGCCAAAGTAAACCGCAGCATTGGCCGGTGAACCAGAATAGGGCTGTACATTGGCAAAAGGAACATTAAAAAGCGCTTTAGCGCGTTCAAGGCACAGCGACTCGATTGCGTCAATATATTTTTGTCCCTGATAGTAACGTTTGTTGGGATACCCCTCGGAATATTTATTGGTAAGTCCGCTTCCCAGCGCTTCCAAAACTGCCTGCGACGCATAATTTTCGGACGGAATAAACGACAGAGTTTCCTTTTGCCGCTGTTCTTCTTTAGCAATCAGATCTTTGATTTCCGGGTCAACCATAGGTAAATAATTCATAGGAGAATCTCCTTCATTTTTTACTGACTGTGAGAATAGTTTTATCGGTGATGATTATATCAACCGCCTGATCGAGTGGCCCGCGAGGAAGCGTTGGAACCACCTGCCATTCATAGGCTAAGCCAATTTTTGGTGAGTGGATTTGCGCAAGCAGGAAATCGGTGTAACCCTCGCCAAACCCAAGCCGGTATCCCTTTCTGTCAAACGCAATCCCGGGAACAATAATCAATTGTATCGCAGATAGATCTATTTTTTCAAGTTTTGCCTCAGGCTCAAGAATTCCCATTTTGCCGAGTCTTAAGTCACTCCAGGCTCGTAAATGGTAAAACCCAAGATGGGGTTTCTCTTCAATTTTGGGAACCGCGATTATTTTAGATTTAAGATATTTCTGGATTATTATGCGGGTGTCAACCTCAGACAGCAAAGAAACGTAAAAGGCGATGATATCCGCCTTGCAGAAAACAGCCAAGGTTTCAAGATTTGAAAGGATTTCACGATCAGCCCTGTGTTTTACCTCACCGACAAAAG
>PFXB01000078.1 GCA_002791435.1 candidate division WWE3 bacterium CG_4_9_14_3_um_filter_43_9 | reverse complement strand
CTTAAAATATTCAGCTAGGGCTTTTACGATCGCCTGATTGGCCTTTCCTTCCTCCGGTGGTTCTTTCACAGAAACTTTGAAACAATCTTCACCAATCTTTTCGATTTTTTCATTTTTTGCCCTTGGTTTGGCTTTAACAAAAATTTTCATGACTGTAAATGACGTCCTCACCGGGCTAAAACCCGTGGTTTTCAAGGCTATCGAAAAGTGAGTTTTCTCACTTTGTTCGAAAATAAGATTAGGCAGCATGGGTTGTTTGATTATCTTTACATTAGAAACAATCGCCATAACACACGGATCTCCGAAGTATTTAGCCATTCATAATCCATTTAGGCATGAAAGTTGGTAAAGATTGCGATTAAAGCATTACTGCTCAAAACTTTAAGCTTCCCATAGCAAATTCCCGCCAGATTTGATACCCCAGTCTTCCATACCAATCTGTTAACTCTGTCCAGCCTAGATACACTTTTGTCAAACCTTTTTCTTGCATGATTTCGGTGCCTCGTGCGGCTAGTGCCAATCCAATGCCTCTACTCCGCATATTTTCGGCGACACCTAGTGCCCCCAGAGAACCCACCTTACTGCCCAAAAGCTTTTCCCATGTCACCAATCGCTCCCCGACAAAAACTGTTCCAACAATCCTATTATCCGCTGTTTTTGCCAGCAGAACGTTATTCAACCGTTTCTCTTTCGCTGCCCGTTGATAATACGGCCACCACTCAGGAAAGTTATCTTTCTCAAACGTGAGAGCCTTGTCTACCTCTATCTCTTTGATAAGTTCGAACATGATCTCCTTTACTCGTTCAAAGACAAATGGCGGAGTTTGATAGGTGTTTAAGTCAAGCACCATATCGGCGCTTAGACTCTCAAAAATAAATCCATTTTTCTTGAAAAAATTGATGGCCACCGGTAGATTAGTCGGCACACCCGGCCAAAAATAGGTATGAGTGCCGGAACCAAGATGTACTTCCGTTATTTTTTTCTTTTTGAGCTCGTCTAGACCAGTATTTAATAGTTTAGCGCCGATACCTTTTCTTTGCTCGTTTTTCGAGACTAAAAGACACATAATCTCGGCTTTGTCTTCCGCGATAACAGCTATAAACCCAATAACAGCACCATCTTTCTCGGCAACAAAATGATGTGTTGATGCACTGACCAACGGGAAAAGTATCGCATGGTGGAATGTTTCTTGAGAAAGCGGCCACATCTCGCCAAGAAGGTTCTGCCAAAGCTCGAAAACCGCTCGCTCATCCTTAACCGTGATATATGATCGTATACGTATGCTGTTCATATTTCTCCTTCAGCCGATTTTACCCTATATTGGTACCATATCCAAGCTCAAGCTATCCCATTCAGCCTTTATGAATAATTCTATCCTGCTCATAAAACAGCTCTTGCCATTGATTAAATACCAAATCGGATGGCTTATCAAAGATGGAAAATTGCAATTTTTCAGCTAGTTTTTGTAAGACGCATCTATCAAAAAAACGGCCGTGGATTTTGTTTGAGCCTACATCCGCCTCCGAAACCGGCGCTGATAAATTGTTCCCGCCTTCTTGCCTCTTTCTCTAGAATAAACGGGTTTTCCGCTTACAAAATGACATCTTCCCTGGGCTAAAGCCCAGGGTATTCTTGATTTCTCGTGGGATCCGCCGAGTCGGTGGACATCTACCCCGCACTGCGGGGTGATTTTCAAGGCTATCGAAAAGTGAGTTTTCTCACTTTGTTCGAAAATGATCGGAACAATTCTTTGCCTCCTGAAGTTTCTTACCTTCTCTCTTTCTTAATACCATGCTCAGTTTACAGGCGGATTATTTTGCGGCTTTTTTGTCCCATCGTCGGTTTTGTAAACCATAAAGTAAGTGCCGTCGCTAAGTTTGGCTACGCCGGGATCGTTAGTAGGACCGCCTGAGTCAAACCTCTTTCCGGTTTCGGTAAACGTTTTTCCGTCTGACGAAGTCGAAATTTCAATCCCTCCAGTGAAAAGATAGTAGGTTCCGTTTTCGTAAACGACGTTGGGAATGGCGCCCCCGTTTAGAGCCACACCCTCATAAGTAAAAGTCAGGCCGTCTTGGGAAATAGCTGTCAAAACCTGTTGATTGCCGGTACCGACGTACATCCGCCAAGTGCCGTTGATCTTGATAACGTCCGGGTCAAAAATGTCGGCCTTTCTAAAGCGGAAGCCCGTCTCTTGGGTAAAGTTAATTCCGTCTGACGAAATGGCTGAATAGATGGTGTTGTTTTCTGTTCCCTGGGTTTTGGTCGAACCAATGTCGAAATAGTAAAGACGGATTCTGCCGTCTTCCAAAAGCATGGGTGCCGGGTCAACCGCCACTTTGTCGCCCAAGCCTTGAATGGTAGCAAATACCTTCTCCTCCCAGGTTTGACCGTAATCAACAGAGCGCAGAAGGCCGATCTGTTCCGGTTTGCCGTTTTGCGAAACGTCCACAAAATAAACGTAAAGGGTTGCGTCTTTGACTAAAACATCCGGCACGCTGGCATGTTCGGCCAGGATTTTTTCGGAATCGATCCAGTCGGTTAAGGTGGCGCCGGTGGCAAAAGAGACCCTGTCGTGATACGGCCCTTGCTCCATCTGCGACCAGTTGAATTCGTTCAAATCTTTCCCTTTATCCGTAAGGTTCACCTCTTCGCCAAAATTTTCAGATGCCGGATTTTCAACCGACGGCTTTTCTCGGACTAATAAAAACCAGATGCCCACACCCACTGCGATTACAATGATCAGGACAACCCACAAAAGCCAAGTTGACCTTTTTTTAGGCTTCGGTAAAGTCTCTTTTGACTTGAGTAACTGGTTTAAATTTCCCTCACTCATTTGTCCTCCTTTGAAATCATTTTCCCACTCCCAGCGTGGGAAAAAAGTTTAGCGATAGCCAGCCGCATACACCCTATTACATGAAGTCGGACGCATGTTTTAAATGAACTTGGCATAGATATCACCCCAATAAAGTTTATCTTTTAGAGAATCCAGTTTCGCGTATAATTCGTTTTGCGATACCCAAGTTGGCAATAGCAGTTTCATTGCTTCGCCATTTGAACAATTGAATTCAACCGGGCCTATTGATAAAAGGTGATTGATACACTGCTTCGCGTCAGGCAGAAGTTCTCTGGTGAATTCAAAAGTTAGGCAAAGTGACTTTTCATAATATTTTTAGGTACAGCCCTTATAATATCCTCTTTAACTTCTATATTATATTCACTATTTCTTTGTTTTATAAAACGAGAGAGTTCTACTATTGTTGGATAATCATTTTCTCCAATAAACAATCTTGCGTCATCAATCAATATAATATGGTTATAATTTTTTTTAAATATTGCTTTTAATTCTTCACAAATTGGAGTTTCTTTTTTCCCCTTTGCTGTAATCCCGCCAGAATAATGACCATCGAGCCAGAAAATTGCAGGTTTATCAAGTTCTTTACAAACGTCGTTCAAAACTTCCCCACCATCTCCGTTTAGAATTTTAATATGCTTATATTTCTTAAATTTATCGAATGCTCTTTTATAAAGATTATTATCCAGCTCTATCGAAATTATTTTATCGAAATTATTTTTCTGACTATTTACCATCTCTCCAAAATAAGTGCCTGTTTCAACTAGAATTTTATAACCCGCCTCTCTTTGATAATGTCTAATTACTTGTTGTTTTCCAAGGCGTATTACCCGTTGTGATATCAATTTCCTAATTAATTCAATTATATTCATAATCATTAAATTGGGTGTATTTAATCAAAAATAAAAACAAATAAGTCAGAGTTTTTCCTGTCATATGAAGCTTTGGCGAAGGCTGGCGGGGAGGGAGGTTCTTTCAGAGATTTTTGACTTACGTCAAAAATCCGAACCTGCCCTTACAGGGCAAGTTCTTCACTCCTTACCTCTTCGACCAACCGATCTCTCTCGTGGCAAGTGCGACTTTTTCACTTCTGCCGGTATTTTAAATCCAAGGCCAAGATGTAGTTTGGTAAAGCGCCTGAGTCAGCGTGTTTCCTTCGAACTATAGCGATGTTAAAACAATTTGTCATTCCGAGCTAGCCTGTCCTGAGCTTGTCGAAGGAAGGAATCCCTTACCCTGCACGAAGGAATCCCTCCACTTCGGTCGGGATGACATAATGAAAATCCGACATTTAGTTTTTACAGAGCTATATGAACGTATTTTGGGATACTTCCTCAATGCGTTCCTTCGCAAATTCGAGAAACTTCCCAACTTCAGCCAGCATGAACTGTTTATCTTTAGGTGTTGCCTGACGAGCGTACGATTTCCTGGCCAAATTAATATGCCGTTTCCATCGCGGCAGAGCCTTGCAAGCCCAATCCGCTGCCTTGGCCTTTGAGACGACAACGTCTCTGGTTTGGAAACTGTAAATAAGACGGCCAAGGTTGAGAATGCAGTAGTCCGGATAATCCTGCCAATGCTTCTCAACGTAATCCAGTTCGCCGTCTAATGCAGTTTTGATCTCTGGCCAGGTTGCGGGTGGATAGATCTCTTTCGGATGAGGTCCAAAAAGAAGGATGTATCGTCCCGCTAGAATGTGTTCACGGTGCAGAGCCCAGGAGTTATCAGTGGCCCGTTTCCGCATCTGGCTTTTGGGTGGCGAGCTTTGAAGAGCATCTTTGAGAAGAAGGTAATAACCGTCAAGCTCACCACCCATGGGCGGATACTTCTTGGCCAAAGATCCGTGCAGTCTTTCCAACTGTGATCTTTCGTTGTCTGTGAGCTTATCTTTCAAAATAACGTGGAAGTCAATATCATTGGTGGGCAATGTATCCGGGAAGGCGGCGGCACCATAAATATAAGCACCATACAATTTTTCACCGAGAATATCCTTGAGGCCGTCTACAAATGCTTTGCCAATGATACCGACTGGCTGTGAAATAGTCATTTTTTCTTCCTGCGCCAACAATTGTTAAGCAGAATTTCAACATGAGTCATTAATACAGATCAGTTTCGCGTTATCTCGTAATAGTAGCATGACGTACCAAACGTCATCCTGACGTTAATTCGAGCACCAGCGAGAATCAAGCTTTGCTTATAACCGAAGGTTTCAAGCTTTGCTTATAACCGAAGGTTTCAAGCTTTGCTTATAACCGAAGGTTTCA
>PFXB01000065.1:4027-4870 GCA_002791435.1 candidate division WWE3 bacterium CG_4_9_14_3_um_filter_43_9 | reverse complement strand
CTTCTTTCAAACTACAAAAAGTCCTTTTAAGAATGGAAACCTAAAGGTTTCCGCTTGACACCCGGAGATCCAGAGGTTTCTCCTCTAAAAAGAGGAAAAACCTCTAAAAGTCTAGAGGGAGAACCCTTTTGCAGACCGTTTTTGATTGCCAAGTATTTTAAAAGATGTTATAAAATACAGCATGCCAGCTATTCTTAAAGTTGCTAATTTGACCAAAAAATTCGGCGAATTTACGGCCATCGACGAAATCAACTTCGAAGCTTTTGCGGGACAGATTTTTGGGTTGCTTGGTCCCAATGGCGCAGGTAAAACAACTACCATTCGGACTATCGCCACGGTTTTGAATCCTACTTTTGGAACTGCCGAAGTTTGCGGCTTTGATATCATAAATAATCCCCAAGAGGTGCGCAAAAATATCGGAGTCCTAACCACCGACATCGGCGTTTATGACCGTTTTACCGGTAGGGAAAACCTGCGTTATTTTGGCGAGCTTTATGGTCTTTTTGGGCAACCTTTAGAAAAAAGAATTGAAGAACTATCCAAACTTTTGGAAATGGAAGATTTTTTAGACCGCAAGTCCGGGGAATATTCAACCGGCATGAAACAAAAGCTGGCGATTGCGCGTTCGGTGATTCATAACCCCAAAGTGATTATTTTTGATGAACCAACCGCCGGACTCGACGTCCTTGCTTCGCAGACAGTTTTAAATTTTATGAGAAAAGCCAAAGAAATGGGAAAATGCGTCATCCTTTCCACTCATCAGATGGTTGACGCGGAAAAACTTTGTGATCGTATAGCGATTATTCATAGAGGGAAACTGATCGCTTTGGACACGGTTGAGGC
>PFXB01000065.1:0-4012 GCA_002791435.1 candidate division WWE3 bacterium CG_4_9_14_3_um_filter_43_9 | reverse complement strand
TAAAACTGGCAACCTTGAAGACGCGTTTTTAGCCTTGGTTCCAAAAGAGAAAAAAGAGGTGAGACACGAGCAGAAAAAAGACTTTTGGAAGATTTTTAAAATGTCATCCCGCCCGCCCCCGCCTGCCGGACGGGCAGGGAATCGGCGGGATGCGGGATCATCCCGTAAGGATGAGGGAGGCTTCGTAGCGGCGAACTTTAGTTCGCCATGATCCAAGAAAATGGAAACCTAAAGGTTTCCGCTACATTTATTTTTCCAAGCTTAAAACCGCCCCGCACGGCGGGGCGGATGAAGCTTACCCGACGAAGTCGGGCTGAGCGAAGCGAAGAAAAAGAAGAAACCCCGACCGTAAGGTCGGGGGAGATTCATAATCGTTCGAGAAGACCACGGCTTTAGCCGTGGTAGTTTATTTATTTTTATATACCATGAAACAGGTTTTCGTCATTCTCAAAAAAGAATTAAAAGACACCCTGCGTGACAAGCGTACCTTGGGGTTTATGATCTTGATGCCCATGGTGTTGATGCCGGCCATCATTATCGGGATGTTCAAGTTTACGGAATACCAGATGCAAAAATCTAAAGAAAAGGTGGTGAAAGTAGCGCTCAAAAATCAGGAAGCAGCACCCGAAATTGCAGCCATGATTCAGTCTCAGGAAAAGGTGGAAGTGGTTGGCGGAGTAACCGATCTTGGTCAAGCGATAAAAGACCAGCAGATTGATGCCGCCCTTATTTTTCCTTTAGATTTTCAGATGAAATTAGCCCAGGAGCAGCCGATTGAGATTGAAATTTTGAGGCATTCCTTGAACGACAGTTCTGGCAACGCCATCGCTAAAATCAGCCAGGTAACAACTCTTTTTAATACTCAGGTTTTGCAGTCAAGATTCAGCGCCGAGAGCGTTGATCCGAAAATTTTGTCAGGTGTTTCTTTGAAAATTGAAGATGTAGCCACCGGGCAGGAAGTTGGAGGATTCGGCCTGGGATTTATTTTACCGCTTTTTATTGTGATGTGGGCAATCGTCGGCGGGCAATACACGGCCATCGACGCCTCGGCCGGAGAAAAAGAAAGGAAAACCTTAGAGTCACTTCTTTTAACGCCGGTTAAGCGCCTCCATTTGGTGGTGGGGAAATTTTTGGCGGTCGCGGTTGTCGCGCTAACTTCAGTGGTGATTTCTCTGTGTAGTCTTTATGTGGCAGTGCGGTATTCGGGTCTTGACTCCCTGATGCAAGGCGAGACGCAAACTGCAGGGATTGAGTCGTTGGGGATTGATTTTACGCTTGAACCCAAAGTTATCGGGTTGATGTTTGTGGTGAGTATTTTGTTGGTTTTGATGTTTTCGGCAGTGCTGCTTTCGATCTCCATTTTTGCTAAAAGCTACAAAGAGGCTCAAAGTCTGATCGGCCCCGCCTACCTGGTGGTGATTTTGCCGATCAGTCTTTTAAACAGCATTCCTAATTTCGAAGCTTCACTGGCGATTTTTGCAATTCCGGCAGTCAATGCTGCGGTTCTTTTCAAAGAGCTTTTAATGGGGAACTTTAACTCAAGTCACATCTGGCTGACTATCATCTCCCTCATCATCTTTGCGGCGGTTTCAATCGTTATTGCCACCAGAATTTACTCCAAAGAAAGCGTGCTTTTTAGAAGCTAATGATGCCAACAAGAATTCTTAAATTTCCAGACGGTTTTTTATGGGGAGCCGCTACAGCCGCTCATCAGGTAGAAGGCGGAAATACCAACAACGATTGATATATGTTTGAACAAAAAGGTGGCTGCGAAAACGGTGAAGTTTCGGGGCTTGCCGTTGATCATTACCATCGCTACGAAGAGGATTTCGACATCGCCCAATCTTTGAATCACAATATCCACCGTTTTTCCATTGAATGGAGCCGGATTGAACCTTGCGAGGGCAAGTTTGATCCTCAAGCCATTAAACATTATCAAGACGTTGTCAAAGCTTTAAAAAAACGGGGAATGAAAGTAATACTTACCCTTTTTCACTTTACCGTTCCTTTGTGGTTTGCTAAAAAAGGAGGATTTGAAAAATCAAAAAATATTAAATATTTTGAGCGATTTGTTGAATACGTGGCAAGCAATCTTGACGCAAAAGTTGATTACTGGGTGAGCATAAATGAACCCAATATCTATGCTTTTCAAAACTATCTTTACGGGATTTTTCCTGCTCAAAAAAAGAGTCTCCTGCTTTTTCTTTGTGTTTACAAAAATCTCATTTCTGCCCACAAAAAAGCATATAAAACTTTACACAAGATTTTAGAAAATCCCCGCGTGGGTTACTCTCATAATTTAATCTATTGTGAACCTCAAAGTCGACAATCCTTTTTTGACAAGATGCTGTTTTTTGTTATTGATTTCCTTCACCACAGGTGGTTTCTGGAAGGTTGTAAAAAATACCTTGATTTTTTAGGAGTACAGTACTATTTCCATAATATTTTGTCCTTCTCATTTCTGAGGCAATTTTTCAGAATGTTACGAAGGAGAAAGAAAGATTTTATTAAAGAGGCAGAAGGTTTTTTTGATAAAGAAGTTTTAAAAAGTGATTTGGGGTGGGAGATCTATCCACAAGGTGTGTATTATGTTTTGAAACGAGTGGCTCGCTATAAAGTTCCGATCATCATTACCGAAAATGGGGTGGCGGACGCAACTGACAAAATACGTCAACAATTTATCCATAATCATATCAAAGCTGCGCATCAAGCACTGGAAGAAGGAGTCGACTTGAGAGGTTATTTGCATTGGACCTTGACGGACAATTTCGAATGGAATTTCGGGCGAAGCGCCAGATTTGGTTTGGTAGAAATAGATTACGAGGATAATTTAAAGAGAAAAATTCGTACCAGTGCCCGTTATTTTGCCAAAATTTGTCAGGAAAACCAGCTGGAAATTGAAACATCCTCAGGGTGAACTCCGCCAAAGCGGTCAGAATGGCAGGCAAAGGCTAGGGTACAGTCTTTTTCGAGGGTTGAACCCTCTTGAGGGTTCAACCCTAAATGCGGGATGACAAAAAGGGTACGTCATTTTTTACATTTTGATTTAGTAAGGTTATAATAAAGAAGGTCACCGAAAAAAATCTGAAGATATATTTTTAAATATGCCCCCATCCAAACCGAAACGTTACTTTAAAATTCGTCATAATCAATCCTTGTCGAAAAAGACCAGCCACAAAAAGGCGGAGTTACAGCTACCGGTTAACATGCCGGTCTTTTCTAAATCAACTTTAGAAAAGGAAAAAAGTAAGGCAGAGAAGGCTTTAAAATCCAAATCTAAGAGGAAAATTAAGTTCCGGCCGTTTGTTTTTCCAAAAATTCGATTAACCCCCAAACATTTGTTGTACATAGTCTCATCGATAATACTGATAGCGGTTTTGACAGTTTTGGCTTGGCAGGTAAAGAAAGTCTGGGATTTCAATCAAGAGACACAAAAAATGGTGTTTCAGGGAGATTACGAGGAAGCGCTCGAAAATTACCGGCTTTTATACGATAAATTACCGTTCTGGTTTATCAAAAACAAAATTAACCATACCCAAAACCTGATCGAGTCAACCGTCAATTACAAGTTGGGACTGGAAGCCTTTAATAAAAAAGACTATGAAGAGGCCGAAAAGTATTTTAATTTAGTCAGCGAAGAAAATTATTATTATCAACAGGCGCAACAGAAATTAACCGCCATAAATTATTTTAAGATTTTGAAAAAAGCGCAGGATGAAATTACTAAAGCCAATTTGGAGAAAGGCGGCGAGGTCGAGCCGGTCGAGGTTCCTCAACTGGAACCCCCCTTTGAAGAGCGGCCGGCAGAATCAACGGATAGTACAACACCGACTAATCAGGAAGAAAACAGCCCGAAGCCAACGGATGTAAGCGAACAAAATCCCTCTCCGCCGACGGAAACGGCAATTATCCGTCCATACGAGATCCAATTTTTTGATTGTTCAACCTCGGATTATGCGAATGTCGACGAAGAACAGGTGCAGACTTTTTATCAAGTCTTGGACTTTTTACA
>PFXB01000061.1 GCA_002791435.1 candidate division WWE3 bacterium CG_4_9_14_3_um_filter_43_9 | reverse complement strand
CCAGCGAAAAACTGCCAGCTTCTTGATACAGTCTTTGCACCACAAATGGAGGCAAACCCAATCTTTTTTGGATTTCAACTATTTTTTTACCCTCTAAACCTAAAATTTTGGTCATGATTAAAAGACGCAACTGGCGTGCAACCATCAGGGTAATGTAGCCAAGCGAAACTCCCCGATCTACCAAACCCGCTAACACTTTTAGAGACCGCTGAGCGTTGCGATAGCCTAAAGCATCGCCCAGCTCAAAAATACTTTTTTCTTCGTTGGGGAAACTTAGCCTGTCTAAATCATCTTGGTTTATCTTTTTCTCGTCCAGTCGGTAAAGAACCAATTTTTGCAGCTCGTTTTTCAATCCCCATAAATCATTTTTGTAGCCTTCGGCCAGCATTTCTAAAGCTTCATTCTCGATGCTGAAATTTTCAGCTTGCAGTCTTTCTAAAATCCACTTTTTAAGTTGTGGCTTATTCGGCTGCGGAAAAAAGAGGATCTTCCCGTTTTTGAGAATCCATTGGAAAAGGGGAGCCTTCAGGTCAACTTTGTGGGATTCATAAAAAATGATGAGGTTGTAAACCAAATGGTTAGTTTCTAAAAAATCCAAGATGTCTTTGACAATCTTCGAATCTGGCTTATCTTTCAGAAAATCTTTGACCACTAAACAGGGAGCCTCGCCAAAGAGTGAAAGGCTCTTGGCGGCCATCTTAAAATCTGCCCCGTTAAAATTTTTGCCCCAAAAGACTGTACAGTCTTTCCCTGCGGTTGTATTTTTGAGGGACTCAAAAGATTCCAGAAGGTTGTCGCCATGAATTAAGTAAACCACGGTAATCCTAAAATCTCTCTTTACTCGGTCTCTGTGGCAAAAAGAGCGCCCCGTACAAAGCTTTGAATCTCTGACCAGTCACCCTTCTTGGGGATTAAAACCCAGGCTCCGCCAAACTGTTCCAAGGGGGGATTATACAGAAGTTCGTTATCTTCTGTTTGAGAAAGAGAACCCAAAATATAGGTTTTCACCTGCGTTAAATCCAATTTTTTGACCAAAGACAGAAAAAGAGGAAAATCGGATAAAGGAGCATCTGTTTGGACCATTTCGCCAAAGGTGGTAAAAGCTTCTTTAATTTGGTTAGGGCTGTCCATCCAGGATAGGGAAAGTGCTTTATCCCGAGCGGCTAGAATGACTTTTTGTTGGCGTTTGGCCCGGGCAAAATCAGAACCTTCCACTCCTAAAGCGTATCTGGAACGCACATATTCCAAAGCTTTGGTTCCGTCTAAATGCTGTGTCCCGGCCTCAAAGTGAACATGCAGATAGCGGTCTGCCTGGTTGGGAGCGTTTTCGTAACCCTCGCGGGGATACATATAGTCATCAAAAGCGTTTTCGACATTAACGTCGATTCCGCCGATTAAGTCTACAGCTTTGCGGAATCCTTCAAAGTCGATCCGAAAGGTGTAATGGATCGGGATATCCAGAATGGATTCACAAACGTTTCGGCTTAATCCCAAACCTCCTCCGGGATAATCTTCCGTATCTCCGATCGAATAGGCAGCGTTGATTTTGGCATATCTTTTAGAAACTCCGCCAAAAGCCGGAATCTCAACCCACAGATCGCGGGGAACGGAAAATAAAACCAGGGAAGCGTCCGAATGACGAAAACTGCCGACAATGATTGTGTCGGAAAGAAAACCGTTCTTTTCAACCTGCCCGTTCTCACCTTTATAGGAATAAGGAATCTCTGAGCGTTTATCAATCCCCAACAAAAGGAAATTGGTGCGACCTTCATCCTGGTCAAGTTTATTGGTGTTGTTTCTCAAAAACGACAAAACGGTGGCTGGACCTTGCCAAAAAGATTTGATCCCCTTTTCGACAATGGGTTTGACCGAAAATATGACGTAACCCACCAAAACCAGAATCAAAGTCCAGATCAAAACCTTAACCGCCTTGTGTTTGGAGCTTGCCTTCTTCCGGGTGATCTTGGGTTGAATTTTTCCTAAATCAACATATTTCATTGGTTCGCTTTCTCAACTCTCAAAACTAACTCGCTGAATTCTTGGGCGTTTAGGCTGGCGCTGCCCGGCATGACGCCGTCAAGAATGGGGCTTTGCAGAAAATCCAGCACGTTGTCGCTCTTGACGCTGCCTCCATATAAGATCAAATTAGTGGGGGCGGTTTTTTGGATAATCTTTGCCATTTTTTCGACTTCGGAAACCGCAGCCGCTTGACCAACACCTATAGGACCGATTGGCTTGCTGATGGCAGTCGGCGGCTCATAACAGAAGATAACTTTTTTCTGTTCTTTGGGGGGAAGTTCCTCAAAAACAGAGGTTATCTGGTTTTGAAAATTCTGTTCGTTAAAACCGGCCTCGCCGTTGAAGATGGCGCCTTCCAAATCGACCTTATCTGAGACACAGACAATCGGACGGATACCAAAACACAGGGCATTCTTGACTTTGGCGGCTATATTTTTATTACGCTCACCCAAGGCCCTGCGCCGCTCTGAATGACCCACGATGGTATAAGTAATAAACCCTCGGAGCGCTTCGGCTGAAACCTCGCCGGTATATGTCCCCCTGACGAATTCCGAAAGATCCTGCGCACCAACCTGCAAAGGCTGGTTATCAAAAAGAGTGGCGAGCGCCGGTATCAAAACAAATGGGGGGCAAACCACTACCCGAACCCGCTTAATTTTCTTAAGTTTCGGCAACACTTCTTTTGACCACATCAAGGCTTCGCCCAAGGTTTTATTCTCTTTCCAATTGCCAACAATTAAAAAATCTTTCATGGAGACTCCTATTATAGTCCTTTAAAACCAGAGTGTCGCTTTTAACCATGCATGTCATGCCCGACCTTTCCTTTTGTCATTCTCGCGAAAGCGGGAATCAAAAAGCGACAGATTTTAAAAATACCACATCCGCTCAATTTTGACAAAAGAAATATCACTAAAGACTTTGCATCAAAATGATAAAAACCAAGATGAAAAGGCCTAAGAAAGACAGGCCAAAACCAATCAAAGTGATTGAAAAAACCAGAGCTCTTACTTTCGGTAAACATCTGATCTCTTTGAGAGAGAGTTTTGGGATATAGGGGGAAATGACAAGTTTGGCTTCGCTTACTTCGGATTCAGATGTTAAAAGATACGTTCCTTGATGTTTTTTATCCCAAGTATGTTCGATTTGCGGATCTTTCAAGTTCTCCAGATAGGTCCATAAAAGAAAACCTTCTTCTTTCTGAGGACCGGAAATCATATTTTCATAATAATAGCCGAAGCGGTCGGTTTCAAATCCGGTCGGTTGTCCTTCTTTCGGGTCTTTCGGAATCTCGGGTAAAGATTCCAAAACGTCGCTATATTCGCCTTTGACCGGTATCGGATAATACCCTTGTAGTTTATAGAAAGCCCCTATTCCGGATTGAATGGCGTTTAAATCAGCTTTGCGTCGATAATCTCTTTTCAACTTGGCAGTGATCCAGAAACGCTCCCAAAAAAGGTAGGCTATCCCTGCCGTGCTCAGCACCAGAAGACCGATGATGATTTCTAAAAAAAGATTGATGAGCCGGCTTTCTCCGCTTTCAGGAGCTCCGGCAATCGTCTGAATTATGGGTTCTTCGGTGCTTCCACCCGGCAAAGCCTCACCCTTCATGTCGGGTTTACTGCTTTCGATAGGAATAGGATCCGGGTGATAAGTGGTCGCCCAGGCAACTTTCACATAGAAAACTGTGCCATTGGTCAAGGCTGCCAAAACTGCCAGTAAAAATATGACTGGGAAAAGATGGCAGCTAAATTTCACATTAAACATCTTGTTTCCTTTTTTAAGGCGTATAAACCCAGACAAAATCCCCCTCGTCATCTTCGAAATTGCACCCTAAATAGTAAGCACAACACAACCCGTTTCCTCCTTTTTCTTTGCTGCACTTAGGAATAATCGTCCCACCGGGTAAAACTATATCCTGATTGCATAAAGGTTCATAGTAATAGAAATGGAAAATGTCGTTGGTAGGATCCGCGGGGATAATCCCCATTTGACCGCTGCCGGTCAACTGGGTCCAAAAAGAACTGTTTTTATCCCAATTGTTTTGCGGAGGATCAACCGGACAAGCGTGGTCTGCCGATCCGATGCTGGAATCACAATAAGTTTCTCCCGGGTATTGGCCTGCGTCTAAGGCATAGCGCTCGAGAGCGTCATAGATTCCGCGCAAATCAGCCATTCTTTTTTTATCGCGGCTGTCCCGCAAGATTTCGGCCGGATTAATAGCCAGCATGACGATGGCCGACACCAGTCCGATAATCGCAATAACCACCAGCAGTTCTATTAAGGTAAATCCGCTTTTGGCTGTGATTGTTTCCCTTCTGAATTTCCTGAGAAGATATTCTTTGAGAAGCATCGGAAACCTTTTGCATGTCCCTTTCTGGCCACGCCGGCCAGCTGTTTTTAAAAATCCTTAGGGGGTATAAACCCAGACGAAATCTTGCTTATCATTTTCAAGATTCAAACCCAGATAATAGGCGCAACATTGTTTATCGCCACAAGCTTCCCGGCCGCATTTGGCTTTATAAATATAGAAATAATTTTGATTGTTTACTGCATCAACCGGCAATCCGGCTAAAAAACCGCCACCCACCAAACCCTGATAGAGTTCACTTTCATGCGACCAGTCTTTTCCCAAAGGCGAACAGGGGCAGCTTGTGTCGCACGATCCAACGCTACTTTCACAAGTGCCGGAGGCGGGAAAATGTTCGTACTTTAATCCGTATTCTTCTAGGGCTTTATATAATAAATTTAAATCTGCCAGCCGCCTTTGATCTCTGGCTTTTTGAAGTAAGCTTCCCGGGTCAATCGCTAAAAAAACAGCGATCACTGCAGAGAGCAGGATAACCACCGCCACCCCCAATTCGAGAGTAGTCATACCAAGTTCATTGTTTGAAATGTTGTCAACAAAAAGTCGCAGTCGTCGGCACATAATGCGCGTTCATCTTTCTCAAAAAAGCAGAGTTTTTAGCTTCTGTAGCAACCGCAAAACGAAATGTCGTTTTTAAACATGCACGTCATTCCCGCTTTCAGCGGGAATCTATACAATAGATTTGTTGGGAAATAAGCACTAAATTTTTAAGTACTTGTTAAAATGTCCTTAAATTGACGTTTTTTAAACTTTTGGTAAAAATGTCAATTTTATACCCAGA
>PFXB01000072.1 GCA_002791435.1 candidate division WWE3 bacterium CG_4_9_14_3_um_filter_43_9 | reverse complement strand
GCAGTAGCCAAATGCAACAAAAATACCATCGTGATCGGAATGGATTCGGTGGGTTGTTTCAACGGTAAAATTTTAGAAAAACCCAAAAACAAGGCTGAAGGATTGAAAAGACTGAAAATGCTTGCCGGCCAGAACCACCAATTCTACACCGGGATTCATGTGATCAATACAGCCACCCATAGGTCATTTTCTAAAGTTGCCAAAACCGAAGTTTGGTTGCGTCAGATAGCTGAGCAGGAAATAAAACGCTATCTTGCCGAAGATCCTGCTTTTAAAACCTATGCTCTGGGTTTTGATCCCAAGGCGCACCTGAGCTGTACCTTCATCAAAAAAGTTGAGGGGAGTTTAAATAACTTGATGTGGGGGATACCCTTGGAGGTTATCCTCGAGATGTTGCCCAAGATTGTCAGTCAGAGAATTCTTAATATGATTCTGGACAAGCCAGAATGACATTATAACAACCTAAAATGGCAATACCTGTAAATTCGAGGGTGAAAGATGGAAATTTTAACCGGATTGCTATGCATGTTTGGGTGGGGAGCCTCGGATTTTTTCGCGGCCGTCTCTTCCCGCAAAATAGGAAATATCTTGACTCTTTTTGGGATGGAGGTGGTCGGTTTATTAGTAGCTTTCGGATATTTACTACTAAGTCATGCAACTTTTGACTTGGTTCTTCTTTTGAAATCACTCCCCTTGCTGATTATTATTACTCTTTTGCAGATCATTTCTTTTTTGGCTTTTTATCAAGGACTGACTAAAGCTCAAGTTTCATTAGTAAGTCCTCTCAGTTCTTCCTGGGCACTGGTGACAACCATTTTAAGCCTTATTTTTTTAAAGGAAACTCTCACAGCCAGTGAAGCTATCGCCATCACCTTTATAGTTATAAGCATCTTTCTCTTATCGATCAATCTTGGCCAATTAATAAAAACCAAGAAAATGTCTGTCTTTGCGGGGGTTAAAGAAGGGATTGTCGCCATGGGCGGATTTGGAATCTCTATGTTTCTAATAGTTTTAGTTTCCCGCACTCTTGGTTGGTTCCTGCCTGTTTTTTTCTTTCGTCTTTTGGCTGTTTTCTTTCTGCTCCTTTATTTAGTTTTCAAAAAGAATCAATCTTTTAAAAAGCAAACCTTATCAAATTTGTTTTTGGTTATCCCAATAGGTTTATTTGATGTTGGAGCTTTTATTGCATATGGGATCGGAGTGAGAGGAGAAAGAGCGTCTATCGTGGCAGCCGTGGCTGGGGCATTTCCCTTGGTAACCATCATCCTAGCTAAGATATTTTTCAAAGAGAAAATTGTGGTAAACCAAGCCATCGGGATTATTGGAATAATCGGAGGACTGGTGATACTTGCGCTTTAAGAAAGTCCGGGACGCAATAACCTGCCCCTAAAACCTCAAAAAGCAACATTTCCTTCTAACCAGTCTTTTTCAGTCAAGAAGCAATCTTACACCTCGGAGGTGTAAAGTGTGTTACCTAATAGAATAAATCGTAGGCCGAATAAGATTAGGACTACCTGTTTTTCAGTTGACTGACGGCAAACTCGACTATTTTTTTATCACCAGCCAGCAACTGGTATGTCTCGTCCGGAGAGAAGATATAATTTCCCAAGTCTTTTCCTTTGTGGTCAACGGTTATTCCCCCCGCCCCTTTTATTAAGGAAACAACTGTTCCAATCTCTTCAGGTCTCATTAATAATGCTCCCATGGCCGCAGAAGTCTCTGAAAGTACATAGAGTAAGCTGCTCGTGTTTGAACCACCCCATCTAATATGTATCTTTTCGGCCAATGAAGAAAACGTATCATATGCTTTTTTATAATAAAGATCGAAGTGAACCGGGGTAGATCGATGGACTTTCCAGTTATGACTAAGAATGACAACCTTTCCGTGTGAATCTCTCGTTTTGCTTCCGTCATATGTCCACCATTTATTGGTCGTGTGTTCGGCAAACCCTGATGAGACGATATCGCAAAGTTTTGGTTTAAGTCCTTTATAGAGAGCAATCATTAATCCGTATGGAAAGAGACCTTTCCCGACTCGGTAGTTAGTGCTTCCATCGAGTGGATCAAAAACAAGAACATATTGTGGTTTGGGATGAATGTTGATAAAACCGATCTCTTCGGAAAATATATTAAAGGGAAGCTCGTTTCGTCTTACATAGTCAATGATCGCTTGTTCAATTTTCACGTCCATTTCGATTGTTTTATCTCCCTTGGCGTTTACCGAACCTGTCTCTTCCCCCAAAATAGGCGATTCTTTGATTAGTTTGTTTCCTATCTCCAACATTTCCTTAATGTAAGTTTGACAATCAGTTTTCATAAATTTATCTCCATTTACTCTTGGCGTTATAGTCTTCTTTTCTAGATCTTATTCTACCATAAAAATCACTAATTTGAATTGCGAAACTGGCGAAAGGGTTTCAAATTAAGAGACTGGCATAAATAATTTTTCTTCGCCCTAGCCCGTCTACCGAAGTCTTGGCATAAGAAAGGGCCAGGCGCTTTTTGAGGATTGAACCCTATACAATATGCTGTCCGCTTCGGAATCGAAGATGTTATTGATTCGGCTACGATTCTTCAGACTCAAAAATATAGATCCCGTATTTTTCTGAATCCTTACCACCATTATATGACCCTCTCAGGCTCATCTCGTATCGTACAAGACTCTAACTTGCCAAAGTTTGACATCAGACTTACAATAGTGGTTATCTCAAGTTTAAAATCGTCCAGCCAGGAAACTTTGCGGATACAAATTTATGATTACAGCCAGAAATCTTAGTAAATCGTTTGGTGCAATCAGGGCCGTCAGCGACCTTTCTTTTTCCATCGGAAAAGGAGAGGTGGTCGGTTTTTTGGGTCCTAACGGGGCAGGTAAGACAACCACTATGAGGATTGTTACCGGCTTTTTGGCTCCCGACTCAGGGGAGGTAGAAATCGACGGCGTTAATATACTCAAAAATCCCTTGGAAGCGCAAAGGAAAATTGGCTATCTGCCGGAAGGAAACCCCTTATATCCGCAGATGTTGGTTTCCGAAATTCTCAACTTTTTCGCTGATTTAAGGGAGATTCAAGGCGCAAAACGCCAAGAAGCTTTTGATTTTGCGGTTTCCTCAACCGGTGTCGCCGGAATATATAATCGGCCTTTCGGAGAGCTTTCCAAAGGTTTAAAGCAAAGAGTGGGTTTGGCCCAGGCGCTTTTGCATCAGCCGGAAATTTTAATTATGGATGAACCCACCGAAGGGCTTGACCCGAATCAAAGGGCTGAAATTAGAAAATTAATCCTAAACTTGGGGAGCGAGAGAACGGTCCTGCTGTCCACCCATGTTTTACAGGAAGTGATGCCGGTTTGCAACCGGATTATGATTATCAACAAAGGCAGCAAGATTGCCGACGGTAGCAAGGATGAGGTTTTGCACCGGTCTCAGGAGAAAAATAAATTGGTTTTAACAGTTGAAGGAAAAAATGTAGTAGCGGAACTTGAGAAAGTGAAAGAAATAAAGTCGATTGAAAACGTCAAAGAGCAGGAAAACAAAGTCAGCCTAACCTTAACAGTTGAACCTGGCAAAAGTCTGCAACCGCAATTGATGAGGTTGGCTTTTAAAAACAAATGGATTGTGTGGGAAATCGGGACACCTCCAGAAAATCTGGAGGAAATCTTTTTTGAACTGACTCAAGGAAAGTAAAAATAATGAGAAACTATCTCAAAACACTTTACATTTTGACACTCAGAGAATTGCGTTCATATTTCGACAACATCACTTCCTACGTGGTGTTGCTACTTTTTCTTTTACTTTGGGAATTTCTTTTTTTCAGAGATATCTTTTTGTACAGTGAAGCCTCTTTGAGAATTCTGTTTGATGTTTTGCCTTGGCTGCTTTTGATTTTGGTTCCGGCCGTGACCATGGGAACAATCGCTCAGATGAGGAGCGAAGGCACGATCGAGTATAGCCTGACCCAGCCTATCACTCCACTCCAGTTTCTGTTGAGTAAATTTTTGGCCAGCTTTAAATTCGTGGCGATTGCAATTCTTTTGACTTTACCGGTGGCGGTCTCGCTTTCCTTTTTCGGTAAATTCGATCTTGGCATTCTTTTCAGTCAATATCTAGGCAGTCTGTTTTTGGCCAGTGCCACAGTCTCAATCGGAATTTTTGTTTCTTCCCTTTTCAAAAGCCAGATGGCGGCCCTCATTACCTCTGCCTTTATTATTTTCGTGCTGACGATTGTAGGCTCAGACCTCGTCACCCTAAGTCTGCCCCTGGTTTTGACTTTACTGGCAGAGCGCATCTCCTTGATGTCACATTTTAGCTCAGTGATCCGGGGAGTTTTGGATATACGGGATATTATTTATTTCTTAAGTCTTACGGTTATCTTTCTCTCGTTGAGTTTGTTTTTTTTGTTAAAAACAAAATATGCCAAAGTTCACGTTGTACTGCGGCGCACCATCAGCCTGGTTACCACGATCATCGGGATTGGTGTGGTTTTAAATGTGCTGGCCAATCAGCTGCCGTATCGCCTGGATTTGAGTCAAGGGAAGCTCTACTCGCTTTCACCCGCCACCAAAAAGATCGTCAAGGAGATACCGGATGTGGTGAATATCACCGTTTACGCCTCAAGCAAGCTGCCCACCAAATTTCAGCCGGTTTTGCGCGACACGAAAGACATCTTAAGAGATTATCAATTGGTGGGGGGAGGCAAGATCCATTTTGAGATTAAAAATCCTGACGAGGATGCAACCGCCGAGGAGGAAGCCGGCGCACTCGGAATTAATGCAGTCCAATTTAATGTGATTGATAAAGAAGAATTTAAGGTACAAAAAGGATATTTAGGATTAAATGTGACTTATCAAGGCAAAAACGAGATGATTCCTTTTATTCAGAGCACTGCTGATTTAGAATATCAGTTAACCGGCTTTATCAAGGGGATGACCTCCAGCGGCAAGAAAAAAATTGTTTTTCTACAGGGCCACGGCGAGGGAGATCCGCAGCAGATGTACCCGCAATTTGAGCAGGAATTACAAAAACAATACGACGTTTCAACCCTCACCTTTGATGACAGCCACCAAACTCTCCCGGACAAAATTGATACTTTGATAATCGCTGGTCCTACCGAAAAAATTCCTGATGACCAAGCCCAACAAATTGTTGCTTACCTGAAAAACGGCGGTTCAGCCTTAATTTTGGTTG
>PFXB01000074.1 GCA_002791435.1 candidate division WWE3 bacterium CG_4_9_14_3_um_filter_43_9 | reverse complement strand
CCCGGGCGCTAAATCCGGCCCAAATTCATAGTCATAGCCCATTTCTTTGAGCCACTCTATAACCGGCTGTTCAGTTAATGTGTCTTCGTTAAGGTTTTTCATAAATACTTCTTGGCAATGATATATAAGATAGAATTTAGAACTTGTTCGTATAATTTTTTATAGTTTTCCGGGGTGTTAAAAACATCATCCCAAACCAGATTATGCCCCGATGTATTGCGTAACTTACTCGTAGTACTAAACGCCGTTTGTAAATCATTCCCCATAACTTCAATAATTTCTTTTAATGAATTTGCACTTGTCTGAATTCCAGTTGTAAAGTCAGATCTGAACTTTGAGGTATTAAAAATATCACTAAGTATTTTGCAGTTAGAACCATCATCTTTTGATGGATATAAATGCTTTAGTAATGACTCAAAAATCAATCCACCCTTGAATAGATGAGTTAAAATAGGTTCAATAGAACCCCCGTCTTTGCTACGGAGATTAATCATTTCATATCTGTCCTGAAATTCCAAAACAAAACTATAAATGGCTGTAATTATTGACCTATTTTTTATATTTCTTACGATTTGCATTACGAATTTCTCAATGAAAAATTTAACGTCTAAAGCAGGTAAATTTGAAAACGGATTAAATCGCCTAAATTCGTTATCAATAGTTTGTCGTAGCTGGAGCGTAATTTCTTTCGCGCTCTGATTTCCCTGCTCCTCTAATGTTAAAAACAGACTCGCTGGATCCTTGATCCATTCTTCAAGTGGCCGATTTGGTGCTTTCCTTTGATCTTCAGAAATAGCGGCATCCATGTAAAAAACTGCCCTCTCATAATCTTTCAATCCAAAAGCGGTCCATGCAAGAAAGTAAAATGGGGTGCCTTTATGAATTTCTAAATACTTCTCTTGGTCGTCGTTCTTTAAAAGCTTAAGCAATAATTCATAATCGTTAAATCGTTCATATGGCCTATCAACAAAATTGATAGCATTCCCAGGTCCAAATGTTTCAAAAAAATAATCTCCTGTATGCCAATCTTTGGTTTCCAGTTGCTGAAAAGCTAACCTCGCTGCCGAAATCTTCTCTTGTGTTAAAAAATAAAACATGTTCATATTCATACTCTTAGCTCCCCCCTCATTAATCTTGGTAAAAGCAAGTCACGAAGCGCGGCTAATTTTTGGTTTTCGTTAAGATGACCATATTCAATGTATGAATATAAAGTATCAGCAATTTTTTCTTGAATGATTTTGTCCGGAATTACTAGCCGCTCATATTTATTAAACTGTCCGTATTGAAAATTACTGATACCGGTTGACTGCAGCTGGTAATTCCAAATCTTTTTTGTTTGATAAAGGCGAAATAAATGCAAATACATCAAGATGGGGGCGAGGATTCCGTTTCCTCGAACCGAGCGGCAGAAACTTGTACAAACAAGAGGCAACTCAAAGCGGTTTAGGATCTCTTGGGTTATGAAAATGCTTCTTCCGGTCGGCTGACCCTTACTTCCGCCTGATATTTCAATCACAATGTCTCCTGGTTTTAATTTTCTTCTTTCTAGTGAATCATCTGATAAGTAACGAATTGGGCATTCGCCTTTACTTCCAGCTTGAAGAGCGGGAATATCTGTTCCTCGCAAAATATAAGCTTTCCGTGGCGCCTCGGTGCTTTCAGTATTATCGCCCCAATCGCCTGCAAGACTTTCACTTTCTAGCTCTCCCCACGATTTCGCTTCCCATCCCTCCGGAATTTTTCCTAATTCTGAATCAACCATTTTTACTTTCTCGTGGCCGGGAAATTTGAAATTTACAAACCACTCCTTAAAAATCGCCTGCGCAATTTGCTCAAGTGTCCGGCTGATTTTATTGTTCAACTCAATCTTGTCATCAAAAACGCAAAGAATATCCGCGATGCGTTTTTGGTCGCCGATTGAAGGAATTTCAATTTCAGTATCCGCAAATTTTGACTTAGAGATATTTGTATAAACCGAACCGTCATATTTCTGTAGTCGTCGTTTTAGCCGCCTAAATACATAATATACAAATCTATAATCGACTGATTGTGGGTCACATATAATAGAATTAATCTGCTGATTGGTAAAACTTTCTTTCGTTGTGATACCAGTTTCTCCAACCGTAGCAAGACACGACATAACCACCGCATTTGCTGGCAATTTCAAATTTTTCATCTTTTGAGCTCCTATATCAGAAATTGTCCTTTCTGTTTTAAGGATAAATCTTTGATCTTTCAAATCAGGAATCGTGATAAAAGGGAAATAGCCCCCGAAGTTCTTCGGTTCCCTGGTCAAGGGAGTTTTACCAGTTATTATTTCCCCAATCTCCCCCAACTTCACCTTCCGCCAAGTTGTTTTAGTTTGTGTGGTCATTTTTTATTTCTAACCCCTCAATTCCGTTTTTGTTTATACTTTTAATCATTTCGTACTTATCCCCAAACTCTTGACTAGGTCTTGACTATAGTCAATTCGTATGCTATATTTCAATTAGTAAGTGAAAGCTTACCCCATTTTGATCAAAATCCGCCCTCGGGCGGGTTTTTGATTTATGGCCAAAATCTTTGATTATTTAGCCGATACTCAAAGTCTTCGGCATATAAAACTTCAGTTACGAAACCCTCGTTTTTGGCATCGTAGATTTCCCTACCCACATGATCACGAGCACCGAAGACAAAACACTCCTTTGTATACGTTTCGTGCAAATATCTAACAGCGTACATCAGGTCCCCGTCGCCGGAAAAAATAATGACTGTATCGTAGTTCTCATGCAGCTTAATCAGATCAACGGCCATTTCAACATCCAGATCGCACTTCTTCTCAAAACCGAACTTATTGTTTAGATTATGAATGTACTTCACGCGCTTTTTAACCACCTCAAACCGATTCATATTCGCCCGCTCAATCACTGATCTCGACCACTCGGTTAATACTGTTGATTTTTCATCCCTGCCGTAATCTGCGCCGTAATAGAAACGGCGTAACGATTGATTGCCGTAAGCAAAATTTTTAACCAGGGTTGCCAAATTTTTAATATCGACTTTCCAGCTTAGGCTTAATTTCCACTTCTCCACATTCCCGTAGTCGACGATGACGATGGTGCGGCTTTGCCTTGGTTTAAACGATTCTAAAAATTTTTTTATTTCTGATTGATTCATTCCAATTTCTTTAAATTATCCAAAATTTGTTTTTCCAATTTATCACCTTCTTTAAAATACTTCTTAAGATCATTTGATAGCGTTGTCATTTTTTCCTCAAATGGCACACCGTCGTCTTCCTCCTCCGCAACGCCTACATAACGGCCAGGGGAGAGGACATAGCCGTTTTTGACAATTTCGTCTTTTTTGACAGACTTGCAGAAACCAGCGATGTCTTTATATTCCCCAGCGCCTGTTTCGCCGCGCCACACACGAACGGTGCCAGCGATTTTTTGAATCTGCTCTTTGGTGAAGGTAACTTGTTTGCGAGATATCTGCTCAAAAGTCTCTCGTGCATCTATAAAAAGTGTTTCTCCGGTTCGTTCCCGAAATCTACCGTTCTTTTTGTTTTTTGACACGAACCATAGTGAAACCGGAAGCGCAACATTGTAAAAAAGCTTAGGAGGACAGGCAATAATCACATCGATTAAATCTTCCTCAATGATTTTCTTGCGTATCTCGCCCTCCCGTCCACTTACTGCGAGCGCACCGTTTGCCATAACAAAACCTGCCATTCCGTTAGGCGAAAGATGATGAATGAAGTGTTGAATCCATAAAAAGTTAGCGTTACTTCCGGGCGGCGTGCCGAATTTAACACGCGGGTCTTTATCGGAAAGTCGCCCCGGCTCCCAGTCAGCATTAAACGGAGGATTAGCCAGCACAAAATCTGCGCGGAGATCGGGAAACTTGTCATCGTAGTATGAATTTCCCAGTTCAATTTGACCGATTATTCCACGAATTGCCAGATTCATCTTACAAAGCCGAAGTGTTGTCGGATTGCTTTCTTGTCCGAAAAAAGAAATTTTTGCGGAGTCTTTTTGATGCATTGTAAGAGATTCTCTAGATTGAACGAACATTCCTCCGCTACCCGCACAAGGGTCGAATACCCTAGCGTTTTCATAAGGTGAAAGTACCTCAACCAAGAGGGAAACAATAGAACGAGGGGTATAAAACCCTCCGCCTCTTTTTCCTTCGGCCGAGGCAAACTGTCCCAAAAAGTATTCGTACACACGACCAAGGATGTCTTTTTCCTTATCTATGTCGTGGTCAAACTTTATTTTTGAAAAAATGTTTACTAGCTCGCCGAGGATCTGATAGTCCAGAGTAGTTTTTGTATAAATTTTTGGCAACACGCCTTTTAGTTCCTTCGGGTTTTCGTTTTCAATCGCCTCCATCGCTTCGTCAATGTATTTCCCGATGTCGTGGTGCATGGCATGGTTTCTTAACTGCTCCCATCGGGATTTTTCCGGAATATAGAAAACCCCTGTATTTTTGTATTGATCTCTGTCATTTACAATGTGAACTCTGTCTTTTTCATTTTTTATGAAATATTCATTATTCTGGGGATCACTTGTCCATTTTTCTAATTGCCAGCGTCTTTGATAATAAGAATCGGAGACATATTTTAAGAAAAGTAGCCCAAGAACAATATGCTTATATTCAGAGGCGTCAATACTTCCACGTAATTTATCCGCAGCTTTCCATAATTCTTTTTCAAATTCAAGATCATTTCCTGATTTCACGCCTAGCTCTGTTATTTTTTTGGCAGCCTCTTCTTGCTGTTTTCTTATCTCAACCTTAATATCTTCGGGAAGCGAATTCCGTTCAATGATGTAACCTTTTCCTTTTTCAAATGCTCTAATAGCGTTTTCTTTGATGAAATTCTTAACTTTTTTAGCCGCGGCCACTCGGCTAATCCCCAACATATTGGCTAGTTCTATTGTTGTTATGTAGCTTTCTTCATCTTTTTGCATAAGTTAAACCTCCTGACCATTTATAACAAATACATGTTATCATATGTAAACCATAATTGTCAACTGGTGTTATGAAATTATTAAGATCTTTCGTTCGTGATGGAAATGGATGATAAAAATAAAAGAGGGAGTAAGGCAAGTTGGCCGAAGACGGATACAATATCAGGTGATATTGAAGATTAATATCCTTGCCTCAATTGTAGCGCAAAAGGGATAGAAAGGAAAGAAAGGAGGATTTTTATTTA
>PFXB01000085.1:8623-29401 GCA_002791435.1 candidate division WWE3 bacterium CG_4_9_14_3_um_filter_43_9 | reverse complement strand
TTCGTCGGATTGGCTTCATCCGCCCCGCCATGCGGGACGGTATTAAGCTTGGAAAAAATAAAGATAATTTACTTAAATGAGGGTAGGATTTGTAACCCACCTTCATTTAAACAGTTGTGGGAATTTAGTGTATACGTAAAAAGAGATTGAACCCAAGAGAATCATCAAGGAGATTAGAAAACCGATACAAAATCCGATGCCGACTGCAAAACCAAAAAAGAAACCACTTTTAAGCTTCAGATCAACCTTGTCTGGAATTTTTATCAGCGTAGCTTGAGTGTCTTTTATTTCTTCTAAAAGATTCTGCGCGTTTTCGATATCTCTCCATTTAGACTCGGAGCCTCTTTGAGAATCTTTGATTTTCTTTTCTAATTTATCGTTGGGCATTAATCCCATTGTACGTAATATTTTTTAATTTGACAAGAAGTATGATACAATTGGTTTAGGAATCGTTAAACCATGAAGCAGTCAACCTCAACCATAACCATTCTTTCTGATCATATATCTCCAAGTTTAATTGGCAATCTTCAAGCAAAAATTCGGGATCATTTTGAGTTGCCTGTTAAAATCGAAGAATATTTACCTCTGGATTTCAATTTTGCCTTTAACCGGAAACGCAATCAATATCAGATTGACAAAATTTTCGTTAAAATGAAAAGTCGAAACCGAGCCTCTGAAATCCAACTTCTGGTCGTGGATTTTGACCTTTATGTCCCGCATTTAAATTTTGTTTTTGGAGAAGCCTCTCCTCAAAAATCTCTAGCAGCCGTTTCCATTACTCGCTTGAAAACAGAGTTTTATGGAGAAAAAAGAAATGACGATCTTTTCCGGCAAAGAGTAGCCAAGGAGGCAATACACGAGCTTGGTCATCTTTTTAGATTGGGACATTGCTCAAATAAAACATGCGTGATGCATTTCTCCAATTCACTGGCCGATACTGATTATAAATCAACTTCATTCTGTCAAAATTGCCTTGATGTGAAAAAAAAGAATTCAAGGGAGGATTGATGGAACAGACTAAAATCGAAAAAGGCACCATCTCAACCGAAACTATTAAACCTCTTGCCGAATTAAAGCCTAAAAAACCGTCTTTTTTGAAAAAAATTCTGGGAATAGTCTGGACATCATGCAGCTCCTGTGCTTTTTTTATTGTTCTGATGCAATTATTTTGTATATTCTTGGTGATATTTGTGGTCGCCAAAAGCGGGATTATTCACATCCCGATTCTTTCCGATCAATTGAATTTACCGTCAGAACACAATCTACAGACGGAAGTTTTTCTTCCTCCTGCTCAAGAAGTCGGCCAAATCACAGATAAAATCAATCAAAAAATCAGTGAAAATCCCGAAAACTTTACTTTAGAATTAAACCAAGATGAAGTGAATACTCTTTTGCAGGAAGTACCGTATTCCGAAATGGGAATCGAAAAAATTTACCTCACCTTTGAGGACGACAAAATAAACCTGCATCTATCAATCAGCCGTCCCATCCGGGCTGAAGTCAACCTGAAGGCAATGTTTTCTATTGATCGGAATCAGATTTCTCTAAACTTCATTGAGGGGAAAATCGGCAACCTCAATCTTCCGGTTTCGGTCATCAATCTGTTTTCTGAGACTTTGATGCAACAAGTAAGAAATGTTTTAAATCAAAATCAGGAACTTGATATTAAAAGCCTAACTGTCCAAAACAACCTGCTCATTATTAAAGGTTCTCTGAAACATTCATCAGAAGAGAAAACCGGCAACGATTACGATTCAAAAAAAACTGAAGGAGGTATCTAATCATGGAAGAAAAAATTGTGGGCTTTGTTAAACACGTTTTTAAAAAGATTTCCGTAGCAGTTTTGGAGGTATCTGACAGCTTTGAAATTGGCGATCACCTGCGCTTTACCTCTAAAAATGAAGGATTTTCCCAGATCGCCTCCTCCATGGAGGTAAACCATCAAAAAGTCAACATCGCTCGTAAAGGCGATGACGTAGCCATTAAAGTCGATCGGCCGGTTAAAAAGAGAGACCTGGTTTTCAAAGTAATGCAAAAATAGTCATTAACGGTCATTTAATCGCCGTTTTCAGGAAATTCATTGCTGGACGAAATCTCCGATTAATCCTAAGGTAGCTTTCAAAAGTTCATTGGGATTGAGTATAATTTCTAAACCCGTTTCCCCTGAAGAAATTCCAACCTCATCATAATTTAAAATCGTTTGATCTATAAAGATAGGAATAGATTTGGTTAATCCAAAAGGAGTTACCAACCCAACCTGGTATCCAGAAACTGCCAAAACTATTTTAGGATCGGCGAGCCTGAGCTTGGCAAAGCCGCTTTGGCGACGAACTTTTTGAACATCGATCTTCTTATCACCCGGTAAAAGGACTAAAACAGTATGACCGTTCTTATCACCCAGAAGAATACTTTTCACGATTTGACTTAATTTAAGTCCAAGCTCGCGAGACGCTTCGCTTGCCTTGTAAGCATCACCGGAGTGCTTGTTTAAACTAAAACTAATCTTTTTTTGTTTTAATTCACGGACCGATTTCATTTTAATTCCTTAACCATGTAAGTTTCTTGGAGTTTAAATCCTAATTTACGATAATACTCGCGGACGCCGATTCCGGAAATCACCGCCATCTTCCCAAGACCGAATTCTCGCTGTGTAATTTCCTGCGCTTTTTCAATCAATTTTTTCCCCAATCCCCGATGCTGAACTTTTCCTTTATTTGAAAGCGGCGTTGAAACGCCATAAACATGAATCTCGCGGATAATGGATGAATTCCCCAGGACTTTGAAAAGACTTTCAGATTTCTTAAAAACGTAAGAAGGGATGCGCAGGCGCAATAAAGCATAAATGCGGTCTTGGCTATCTATATATTCTAGAAATATCTCCCTTCCCTGCGAAGCTTCATAATTGATGCGTTTGAGGGTAAGATTTTTCTCTGGCGTTTGGTTGCGAATTTCACGACAACGAATACACTGACACGCCAATCCCCGGCGCTCCAACTCCTCGCGGATTATCTCCCGTAAATTGGATTTTTTCGATCCACCCTGAATATAGTTAGCCGGGATATCGCGAAAAAGTCTCATCAGACGAACGTAGGGCGGTATTTTGCCTTTTATTTTTATCAGCAAGTCGAGCAGCTCAGAGTTGGCATAAGGGACATACTTTCCCTCCTTAAACCAATGATAAAGCTCTGTTTGAGAAACAACCACGCACGGGTAAATCTTTAACATATCCGGTTGAAAGGCCGAATTTTGAAAGAGAATGTCAAAAACTTCTAAATCCTTTTTTGGAGACGCTCCCGGTAACCCCGGCATGATATGATATAAAACTTTGAAACCGGCGTCTTTCAAAAGCTGCGTGGCTTTTTTGACTTCTTTGACCCCATGTCCTCTGCGAATCAACTTTAAGATTTCCTCATCTGTGGTTTGCACGCCAAGCTCAACTTTGGTTACACCCAGATTTCTCATCCTGCTAATTTCCTTGGGGGTAATCAGATCTGGCCGCGTTTCAATACTTAAACCAACCATGCGGTGTTCAGCTTTCTCGTTGATGCTTGCCGCTTCCTCAAAACTCTCTGACTTTTTCTTATTCAAGGCGTCCAGACAGGATTTGACAAATTCTTTTCTATATTCGAAGGGGTAGGAAGACCAGCTTCCTCCTAAAATGATCAATTCTACTTTCTGCGTAATATGCCCTGTTTTTATGTATTGATTCAAGCGATAAGAAACCTGATCGAAAGGATTATATCGGTTGGTGATGGCCCGCATGACGGCCGGTTCTTGAGCCAGATAACTTACCGGAACATTTTCTTCGTGCGGACAATAAATGCAGCTTCCCGGACAAGGAAAAGGTTTGGTTAAAACAGCCACCGGAGTAACGCCGGAAAGCGTGCGGATCGCATTTTTCATCATTGGAATTATGGATAATTCGGTACCGGTTGAATTCAAAGTTGAAATACTCTCAGGCTCTACACAGCTGCTACAAAGATTAAGACAGCCATAACTTTACTTTTTACGACTAACTTTAATGGCTGCCTCTGGACAGATAAGCTCGCATTGGCCGCAGGAAATACACTTCTCGATCTCAACCTCGACACTTGGATCTCCGTATATCCCTACCGCATTTTTTGACCGCACGATACATTTTTGTGGACATATTGCAATACACAGCCCGCAGCTTTTACATAATCCGTAAGAAACGCTCCACGTCTTGCTTTGTTGGGAAAAACTTTTAGTTTTATAATCGTCATCCATTGTTAATCCTCATATCCTTTCTTTAGGGCCCGGTAGTCGTCTTTTCTCAATTGAGGATCCTTTTGGAATTTGGAACCGATGCGTTCTTCGATGGTGTCCCACAAAACATTAAAATCGAGGCCGCCTAAAAGATGAGCTAATCTCCCTAAAACATACATATTTTTGGCTTGATTGGGAATTCCCTGAAAATTATAAGCGGTGGCGTCCAAATAGCTGGTGTCTGAAGTTTGAAAGGACTCGACGCGTTTTTTAGCACGCTCTGTCATCACTACTAAATAATCAGCTTTTAAAAACTTCGGATAGGAAATTGACCTTTCGTCAAGGATGACAAAAGCTAAAGACACCCCACCCCGCTGTTCAACACCAAAGTTGGGAATATAGGTGGCTTTCTTACCTATCTTGACTGCAGCCCGGGCTAAAACTTCGGCAATGAGCTGTACGCCCTGGCCGCCTTCACCGGCTATCAAAATTCTTTGCATACGAACTGCTCCTCAAGCTTTTCTATTTGCTCCAAGGTCTCTTTGGCAGCTGTCTTCCAGTTGGTTGGACAAAATGAAAGTGCCTCGACAAAACTAAAGGTCTGCTTTTCAAGTTGAGTTTGCAGCGCACGTTTGAGATAATTTTTCAAAACCAGCGGCTGCCTCACTGATCCTCGCGCCACATAAGCGCTGTCGGCAACAACACCGGCCAGAATTTCCGGTCCTTTTATAGTTTGTCCGTGAATATCAATTTGCCGACCTAAAGGAGTAGTGGATGTTTTCTCTTCAAGTAAAGTAGTCGGAGCCATTTGCCCGCCTGTCATTCCGTAATTGGTATTATTGACTAAAATGGTAGTGATTGGATTATTGCGCAAAGCAACACTCAAGGTGTGCTGCAAACCAATAGCGTAACCTCCTCCGTCTCCCACATAGGCGATAACCAAAGAATCCGGCCGGGCCATCTTGAAACCCACTGCCACAGGAATGGTACGCCCGTGATGGGTTTGGGAGGTATCCAGATTAAAGAAATCCCAGGCCAAAAGCGAACAGCCGATATCAATTAGAAAGACGGTTTTTTTAGCAATTTCCATCTCGTCAATCGCCTGACCCAACATTTTCAGCACAATAGGATGTCCGCAGCCGGGACAAAAAAGATGCGGCTTGGACTTGGTTTTCCATGATTTAGGAAAATTCTGGAATTTATTACCCATAAGTTACCTTAAAGCGCAGGCTTTGATTTTTTCATACATTCCTTTGGCAAATAGGTAAAAGCCTTGGGGCGTAGAAAGTTCTTTTGAATCTTCAAAATCAAAGTGATGTCCGCGCTCACGGACTTTTTGCAAAGCAATATTCAACGACGGACCGTCAACATCAAGAACAATCCCGCCGTTTTGCCTTTCCACACGCAGACCAATTTCTTTACCCTCGACTTCAATTTTCATCGCTATCCGACCTTGCGTATCTTGCGAGGAGATTGAACACTCTGGAACACAACTAACTTCTCCATAAAATTTTTCTTCTTTAACAAGAAAACTAATACCTGTTAGATATTGTCTCACATTTAGTTGTCCGCTATTTTTGACGGTTTCCTCTATTTTTGGCGACTGGCGTATATTTTTAGGATCCAAGATGTATTTTAATATTTTAACTTCAGCCAGCGCACCATGATATTCTTGTTCGCTAATTCGGCCGTCTTCTCTCCAAATGGGTAATTCTTCTTCGATGTACCTTATTTGTTCTGTAATAAAATCACCCAGCCTTACTGTTTCGGCTTTAGTTCGGTCAAACAACTCCGGGACATTAGACCAACCCGACAAAGGTTTACATCTTTGCGCAAGACCCTCATAGCTTGCAGCAACTCCCGAAAAAATGGTAGCCACATTTCTTCCTAAAGGATCTTGCTCGCCGCTAAATCTTTGCAGATTCATTTTTCGATCTCCATCACTTTATCCACCAACATCTCGGGCGTAATCCCCAAAGCCGGACGATAGTAGGTCGCGATCGGAATATCAGTCTGGCCGTATAACGCTTCTTTTATCATGCCTCCGAATTGTCCCAAAGCCGACTCTGTCACAATCAGTCTCTTGGTATTTTTGATAACCCTGCGGATTTGTTGGGTTGGAAACGGACGCAAGGTAATAGGCCGAAAAAGTCCAACTTTAACACCGTTTTCTCTTAATCTTTCAACCGCCACTCTGGCCGCTGCCGCTACTATTCCATGGGCAAAAATAATCGTCTCGGCATTTTTAGTCTCCATTTCTTCGTATTCAACAATCTCAGGCGTGACTTTCTGAAAGTCCCGTTTATAAGATTCAATAATCTCAAAAATGTCCTCTTCCAGATTAAGGCAGTTACGCAGATTAACCGAATCACCCAAAGAAATGTTGGTTAGCGGTCTGTGTGTCAATTGATTGATATAGGGATAATAATAGGCCAAGGACTTTTTGTCGCCAGCGGCGTATTTTTTGTCTGCTAAAAGAATGGGTTGGCTGTCAATTAAATTTTGAGGTTTATAAATCTCAACTTCACCTTTCATTTTTCCCTGATAACCGTCTCCTAAAACAAAAGTAGGAAAACGATACTTCCAGGCTGTGGCGAAAGCTTTAAGCGTATAGTCATACAAATCCTGCAGGCCGGATGTCGAATATACGACCCGCAAACCCTCACCATTGCCGCCGAAACAAGTCAAGGTTACTTCTTCTTGGGAATAAATCACGGTTGAGGTTGAAAGTCCACCCCGCTGCATAATGATTCCAACGCTCGGTATGCGCAAAGCCTCTGCCATGGAAAAAGCATCCTGCATTAAAACATTGCCTGGCCCGGCAGTGGCGGTGAAGGATTTGGTGCCAGCCAGACAAGCTCCGATTACTCCGAAACCGGCTGCCATCTCGTCTTCGGTTTGCAAATATAAAGTATGATTTTGTGGAGAAAACTCGATCCATTTCTCTAAAATTTCAGAGGTAGGAGTGATAGGATAACCGAACATGATTTTAGCGCCGGCAGCGATAGCTGCTTTGGCCACCGCTTCGTTGCCCATTAAGAAAACTGTTTGTGATTTTCCGAGCATGATATACTTATAGTATGTCAATTCTCTTCTTGGTGTCAACCCCAATTGGTAATTTAAAAGATATCAGTTTCCGCGCTTTAGACGTTTTAAACAGCGCGGACCTAATTTTAGCCGAAGACACCAGAAGAACTAAGATCCTTTTAAATTTCTATAAAATCAAAACATTGCTTCTTTCCTATCAGGAACATAATGAAAAATACAGAATTCCTGCGGTTATTCAAAAGCTGAAAAGCGGCGAGAAAATAGCCTTAGTTTCAGATGCCGGAACCCCTCTCATTTCTGACCCAGGTTATAAACTTGTTACCGCAACGCTTTCCGCAAAGATTAAAATTGAGGCCATCCCCGGTCCGTCTTCAATCTTGTGCGCCCTTATTCTTTCCGGTTTGCCGCCTGATAAGTTCTGTTTTTTAGGATTTCTACCGCGTAAGGAAGGTCAAAAAGCCAAGTTATTGGAAAATCTCAAAAATCAAAGTTTTTCTTTTACTTACATTGCTTTTGAGTCACCTTTCCGTTTGTTAAAGACTTTAGCCAGCCTTCAAAAAGCTTTTGGAGAAATTGAAGTGGTGATTTGTCGCGAATTAACCAAAATGCATGAGGAAGTTATTCGGGAAGAAGTGGATGTTCTTATTCAAAAACTGGCTCATCAAAAAATTAAGGGTGAAATCACTCTGCTCTTTCATCTTGAAAGAGACTAAACTCTAATCTTTGCGTCTGCAATGGTTGCCTCCTGGTCAGAAACCAGCAAGGGATTAAAATCTAGCTCTTGAATTTCCGGCAGCTGCATCACCAGATTTGAAGTCAGATGTAAAACCTCACCAATCTTGCCTAAATTTGCCATTTCTTTTCCCCGATACCCTTTTAGGATCTGATAAACTTTGGTTTCTTGGATCAAAGCCTGAGCATCTTTTTTCTCTAAAGGAGCCAATCGAAAGGCTAAGTCTTTATAAATCTCCGTGTAAATCCCGCCTGCTCCGAACATGATTAAATGTCCGAAGTTCGGATCTTTTTTAGCTCCAATTATTAATTCATGATCAGCCCAGATCATTTTTTGTATCAAGAATGACCATCCCGAGAGATTATGGCTTTCATTTTTTACTATGGTCTCCAACATTTTGGCTGCTTTTCCCACTTTTTCAAAATTATCAAGATTTACTTTTACCCCGCCCAGGTCGGATTTATGTGGCAAATCGGGCGAGGAAATCTTCAAAACAACCGGTAAACCGATAAATCTGGCCATGGTGGCAACTCCGGCACTATTGTTGGCAAATCCGTAAGGCGGAATCGGAAATGAGAAAGCTTTTAAAATTTCAAACGTCTCTTGGTCAGACAAAAAACCGTTCTTCCTCTGTTTTCCTTTTTCAATGATTTGGTTCAATTTGGGCAGATCGGAAATCTGCAAAATTGACTTTTTGTTCTCTACAAAAAAGGCCTTTTTGCCTTTGCTACTCTCGATCCACTCATGATAGGCTACCAGTTGCCTTAAAGCTCCCACTGCTCTTTCAGGAAAACTAAAGTTGGGAATCTTATGCTCATTTAAAATCCGCACTCCACGCTCAACACTTACTCCTCCCATGAAGGCCGTTAAAATCGGTTTGTCATATTTTTTTGAAAGTTTAACAATCACCGAGGCTGTTTCTTCGATCTCGGTCATGATCTGAGGCGTGAGCAAAATTATCACGGCATCGACTACTTGCTCGTGCAATATTTCCCTCAAGGCCTCTTCATAGCGGGTTGAAAGAGCATCTCCGACTAAATCAAGGGGGTCACGTAAATTGATTATACGCGGTAATTTTTCTGCCAGATTCGATATCGTTTTTTCAGTTAACGGAGCAATGAAAAGGTTTTGTTTAATAATTTCATCCGTGGTCAAAATAGACGGTCCGCCGGCGTTACTAACCACCGCTACATTTCTACCGCCAGGCAGTTTAGCGTTGGCAAAAACAGTCATATCATCAAAGAGGTCTTCCAGGTTTTTCGCGTGGATTAAGCCGGCCTGGCTAAAAACAGTTGTCAAAGTTTGTGATTCGGTGGCGATTGAACCGGTGTGGGATGAGATGGCGTTTTGCGCTTCTTGAGAAAAACCCGGAGAGATAATAATGATCGGTTTTTTGAGTGAGATTCTTTGGGTAGCATGCAAGAAACGCCTCCCGTCTTTGATTCCTTCTAAATACAAGGCTATACACGAGACATTGGCGTCATTTTCCCATAATTCTAAAAGATCAATTTCGCTGATTCCGATCTTATTGCCCAAACTGACAAAGTATGAAAATCCAAGTATCCCTTTGGCAGCCCAATCTAAAACTGCAGTGCACAATGCGCCCGACTGGGAAGCAAAAGCAATCCCTCCTTTTAAAGGAGAGGTGCTGGCAAAAGAGGCGTTTAATAAATGGTGGGTGTTGATAAAACCCAAACAATTGGGGCCAAGAACATTAAGGTTATATTCTGTCACTATTTTTGCCAGATCTTTTTCCCTTGTTGCTCCTTCTGGCCCCACCTCTTTAAAGCCAGCCGAAATGATAATAAAATTCTTAATATTGGCCTTGGCGCTTTCTAAAACCGTATCTAAAACCAAGGAAGCCGGAAGAGCGATAATGGCTAAATCCGGCAGCGGTTGGATGTCGGCAATCTTGGCAAAACTAGGGAAATTTAGAATTTCCTGGGCCTGGGGATTAACCGGGTAAATTTTACCTTTAAACTGGCCTTCTATAATGTTTTTGAGAATTCCATAACCGATTTTTTGAGGGTTTCTTGAGGCGCCAATCACTGCTACCGATGCTGGGGTAAAAAAGTTTTCAAGATTCATATGGTTTATCTTACCACGTCTAAACCGTTCTGAGCAACAATCTCGGAATTCTAACCGCTATAGTTTAACTCGCGATTTATCTGCTTAGTGTTTTTTTAACCCTGAGGGTAATATTGAGCGCGTCATCGTACTTTCTCTGCCACATGTTTCTACCGAAAATAATCCCGTCTACGCCGGCTTCCACCGCCATACCGACTTTATTCAACAAATCTTCATCGCTCAACTTACTTCCTCCCGAAACCAAAACCCCGGTTGTCCCTGCATTGACCACCGCCCACTTGAGCTGTTCCTCCTGGGTTAAATCAAGCAGTTGATTATAATTCTTAAATTTTCCCTTCTCGTCATATTTTCCATCTTTAGGCGGCTTGGGCGCGTTGATTTTGGTGATATCCGCACCCAATTCGTGAGCTAGCCGCGCCGCATAGGCAACCAAGGCAAAGCAGTCTTTGCCCCCCGCTTCTTCGGCATACTTTCCTCTGGGATAAGCCCAAATCACCAAAGGCAATTCTGCTTCTTGGGCCGCCTGTCTAACCTCAAGCAACTGTAAAAAATCTTCGTCCTGGCGGGGCGATCCGACGTAAAGAGTATAGCCCACAGCATCTGCCCCGAGCTTTTGTGCATCCTCAACTGTTCCGGTTAAAGTTGACAATGCATCATCGTCGGGAACGATATTTGATTTTCCATTAAGTTTTAAAAGCAGGGGAAGGTAATTTTTATACTGCGGCTTTTGCCAATACTTTTCGGCCAGTCCGATATGAAGCACTATACCTGAGAATTTTCCTTCTTTGGCCAATGCAAGCTGAAATTCCGGATCAGCGCTTTGTAGATTTTTTAAAAAATCGCTCGGTCCATGTTCAATGCCGTGATCAAAAGGCAGAAATAAGAATCTGCTTTTTAGACAACCGGCATCGAGCATTTTTTGTAAATGCTGTCGCTTTGCAGGTGTAATGTGGGGACTTGCTAAACTAAATTTGTTTTTTCTTTCTTGATTAATAAAACTTCTGATTTCAGTGAGCAAAGAATTTTCTGACATAAAAATACCTCCTAATGCTAATATTTTATTGTTCTAAAAATTGTGCAGCTCGTCGCACTGCGTTTTTCGAACCGACATAGACCGGTGTGCGCTCATCAACTTTTTGGGGGGTTAGTTCAAGAATACGAGTTTTGCCGTTGGTGCCCAATCCTCCTGCTTTTTCAATAATGTAACACCATGGCCCAACCTCAATTAAGAGACGCAGTTTACCTTGAGGTTTTTCCTGCAACGCCGGATACGAAAACACTCCTCCGTAAGTTAAAATCTGGTGGATATCAGCAACTCCTGATCCGCTATAACGCAGTTTATAACCCTCATTTTCAAGAGTCTCTATGTATTTTTTATGTCCGGGCAGCCAGTCTTTACGCAGCCCTCCTGAACCATACAGATTGCCATCTGGAATGAGAATCTTCTCTTTGACCAACTGAAACACGCCATTTTTATCTTGGACAAATTGCGAAACTCCCTTCTGATCGGCAAAAACAATGAGAGTTAAGGGTCCGTATAAAATGTAAAACGCGGCGCTGATTTCCCCCAACCCACTCAAAACATCTCCATTGCCGTAGATGGAAATAATGGTTCCCACCGCCAAGTCGGTCGGTATGAGTGAGGATCCGTCTAATGGGTCAAGCGTTACCGCAAAATGAGCACGATTACTGTTACATTGTAAAATCTCTTTTTCCTCCTCTGACGCAATCTGAGATACAAGCCCTGATTTGCTCAGAACATCAATTAAAATTTGGTTGGCTTTTTTGTCTATTTTAATCTCTTCTTCACCATAAATATTAAAAATTCCGGTTTTTTCATCGCCGCCCAAAAACTCAGATTTAATCGTAGCAACGGCGCCGGTTATAACAGATACCAATTCACAGACAGTTTCCGCTGGCTGCTGCTTTCTTAAATAATCTTGAAGATTCATGAACTTTACTCCTCATTATTTTATATACTACTATTTTTAAACAGATTTTACCCTGCGATAAGATTCATTCCGGTCATTTCTTTAGGTTTGGGAATTCCCATCAAATAAAGAATCGTCGGCGCAACGTCGGCCAAAATCCCATTTTTGAGTTCCAGCTTTTGATGAAGAAGTTCCTTGCCGACTAAAATAAAAGGGACCAAATTATTGGAATGTTTGGTATCAATCTCCCTGCCTTGACCTAAAAGTTCCTCGGCGTTCCCATGATCAGCGGTCACAATTGCTATCCCGTTTATATTCATTATAGCATTCACCAATTGTTTCAAACAACCATCAACGGTCTCTATTGCTTGGACCGTAGCTTTAAAATCCCCGGTATGCGCCACCATGTCGGGATTAGCATAATTTACAATCATAAAATCATAGATTTGCATTTCTAGCCTTTCGATTGTAATTTCGGTTAATTCTTGAGCCGACATTTCCGGTTTTAAATCATAGGTCGGAACCGGCGGCGAAGGAATCAAAACCCGATCCTCATACGGAAAGGGATCCTCCCTGCCGCCATTAAAAAAGTAGGTGACGTGTGCGTATTTCTCAGTTTCAGCGATATGAAATTGTTTTTTGTGTTGGGCCGCCAAAATCTGAGATAAAGGTTTGGGAACAATAACGGTTGGAAAGGCAACCGCCGAAACCGGAAGATTTTTCTCATACTCGATCATGGTTACAAAAAAAAGGTTTTTTATCCGGTTTTCTCTTTGAAATGTTTTACCCAAATCTCCCTTTTGCAAGGGAATACCTTGATGGAATATCTTGGTTGTTTCAAATTCCGGCAAAACAAAGGCTTTCGTAAGCTGGCGCGCTCTGTCTTCACGGTAATTAAAAAAAATCACCGCGTCGTTATTTTTGACTAAACCTATGGGTTTTTTTTCTCGATTAACGATTGAGACCGGAGAAATGAATTCGTCCGTAATCCCTGCCTTGTATGACTTTTGAACAGCATTAACGGCTGAGCGCGAAACCTGGGGCGATCCAACAGTTAAACAATTATAAGCCTTCTCAGTTCGATCCCAATGAAAATCGCGATCCATCGCATAATATCTTCCGATAACTGAAGCAATCTTTCCAAGTTGGATATACACTAATTTTTCTTCCAAAATCCTAACTAGAGTGGTAACCGCATGTGGCGGAGAATCCCGACCATCAGTTATTAAATGAATAAAAACTTTGTCTACGCCACGCTCACGACAAAACCAAAGTAATGATATCAAATGCTCAAATGATGAGTGGACGCTGCCGGTTCCGATTAAACCTAAAAGATGCAAGGCTGAATTGTTCTTTTTGGTATGTTTTACTGCTTCCAAAAAAGCTTGATTTTTGATAAAAGTTCCGTCGGCTATAGACAGATTAATACGTACTATATTCTGATAGACTATCCGCCCTGCTCCCAAATTTAAATGGCCAACTTCCGAGTTGCCGTCTTCCTTATGCGGCAAACCGATCGCCTCGCCAGCAGCCTGCAGTTGAGTGTGGGGAAACGACTGATAAAGATAATCAAAATAGGGCTTTTTAGCAGCTTCTATAGCGTTTCCTTTATTCTGAGGAGCCAGCCCCCATCCGTCAAGAACAATGAGAATTACCGGTTTAACTGGTGTTTTCATGAAATCTTATATTTCGATCGTAAAAACTATTGGCTTTTAATACCCGTGGATATAACGAAATTACTCGAAAGCAATTTAAAGCTAATGTCGCCTGCTAAGTGCGAAAAAACTACTACGATTAAGCCTGTGGTGTCCTCCCCGCCGAATCCCTGCCTCGCTTATCAGGCGGGGGTAGATTTGGAGAGTTCATTTTCTTGCGCTTCAACTACGGCTTGCACCATGGTTTTCCGCGCTTCGAAAATAGAAAATACCACGCATTGTCAAGTCCGTAGAGACTCATTTCATCAAGGTCGCAATTTCTAAAAGACGATTGTATTTGGCTACTCTTTCGCCATGCGGAGATCCGGCTTTAATAAATTCAGCGCCAACGCCCACTGCCAAATCGGCTATAAACGAATCGTTGGTTTCACCTGAACGGTGTGAAACAACAACCTTGTATCCGTTTTGTTGCGCGTAAATAATTGTTTGCAAGGATTCAACCAAAGTTCCTATCTGAATTGGTTTTATGATAATGGCATTGGCTACGTTTTCTTCCACTCCTTTTTTCAATCTAGCAATGTTAGTGGTAAAAAGATCGTCACCGACTATCATTAGTTTCTGACCAAACTTCTCAGTTAGTTGCCTCCATCCTACCCAATCATCATCGGCCAAGCCATCCTCAACCATGGCCAGAGAATATTTCTGGATTAAATCAGTCAAATATTTCACCATTTCGCCGGTTGTCAATTGACGTTTTTCTTCGGGAATAACATATTGCTTATTTTCATTAAAAAATGTACTAGCCGCCGCATCGACACCAAGCACATAGTGTGTTTTAAATTGATGACCACAGCGTTTAAATGCCTCGATAATCAATTCTAAAACCCTTTCATCTGGACCAACATTGGGAGCAAAATTTACCTCACTTAAAAATGGCGCAAAGCCACCCTCATCGCCTAATGCAGTAGTATATCCATATTCCTCCAAAATCTTTTTCAGACTATACCAGGCTTCAACTCCGGCACGCAACTGTTCTGGGAAAGTTTCGATACCATGCGGGATAGCTAAAAATTCTTGAATGGTTAAATCGTTGTCGGCATGCAGTCCGCCATTGATCAAATTAAAAATTGGAATAGGTAGGGCGATCTTCTTTGTTGCTGGAGGCTCAAGACCTTCTTCGGCTTCCTTTTTAAACATAACACGGTTAACCTGTTGGTAAACTTGATTTAAGTAATCATAAAGCTGAATTTTCTTAGCCTTTGCCACTGCTTTCGCTATACTTAATGAAACCGATAAAATCGCATTGGCTCCTAAATGACTTTTATTACTGGTTCCGTCAATGGCATTGAGAAGTTTATCGATTTCTATTTGATCGGTGGGGTCTTTTTTATAGAAATGCGGGAAAATCCCTATATTCACATTTTCAACTGCCCTCAAAACACCTTTTCCTCCAAAACGCGCATAATCTTTATCTCTTAATTCCAAGGCTTCGTAAACTCCGGTTGAGGCACCAGAAGGAACTGAGGCGATCCCTTCTGTTTCATCCGATAAAGTAGTTTTCGTCTCCACGGTTGGGTTTCCGCACGAATCTAGAATTTCACGAGCTTTGATTTCTCGAATATACATCTTTGAATCCTCTCTGTATGTTTATATACTCAACAAACTCGGGTTTGCAAAAAATGTAGTTGAGTATTCCCCAAATAACAACATCTTGAGTTGCAAATTGGAGTTATTTGGGTATATTTAGCAAGCGAAGGTGACTGGTTTACGGATGAAGTTTTTAATCTTCGCGAGGTGAAATAGATAGTACCACGACTTTAGCCGTGGGAATCTATGTTTGCTATGAAAATATTTACTTTTAAAAAAATCCTCCATCAACCTTAAAACTACAGGTTTTTTTACTCTAAAATAATCCTAACATTGAAAACTGCCAAGGTCAACTATAGAATCTCTATACAACCCATTTCTTCAAAAAATTTATAAAGATTTTCTACCTCTGCTTATGGCACAGACCGATTTTCTTGCAAAATCCACCGAAAAAACAAACACCATGAAAGCCTTAACTCTTTTTTCGCCACCCGAAAAGAATATTTTGGACTTGTAATTGGAAAGTGTGTATAGTATATAATGAAGGATATAAAGAAAAGAATATCTACCATGAAAAAAATACTTATCGTAGAAGATGATCAATTTATTCTTGATTTATATAAAAGACAGCTCGAAAATGCTGGTTATGAAATTCTAACCGCTGAGAATGGCGAAAAAGCACTACAAGAATTAGACAAATCGGTTAATCTTATTCTTCTGGATATCCTTCTGCCAAAAAAAGGGGGGTTAGAAATTTTGAAAGATATCAAATCGAATGAAAGCGTGAAAAATATCCCGGTTATCTTGCTTACCAATTTAGGCCAAGAATCAATTATCAAACAGGCTTTTGAGTTGGGAGCGTCCGGATATCTGATAAAATCTTCGATCACCCCCAGTGATGTTGTACATCAGGTCAAAGAATTTTTAAATAATGATTGAAAGCTTCAAATCTCTCTCATTCTAACCAATCTCATTTCTGCCTCGGAGACTATTTCGCGGGTTTTTTCAATCATATCCGGATTAACTGAAACGCTAGTAATTCCCCACTCAATTAATTTTGAAGTAATCTCGGGATAATCCGAAGGAGCTTGCCCGCAAATCGAAGCTGCAATGCTATGTTGGGTAGAGGTGGTGATTGCTTTTTCCATGGCCCATAAAACCGCCTCGTTACGTTCATCAAACGCGGCTGCGATTTGCGGATTATCACGATCAACACCCAGAATGAGTTGTGTTAAATCATTCGATCCGATTGAGATACCATCAATACCAACGCCGATAAATTTATCCAACAAAATGATATTGGAAGGGATTTCCACCATCATAAAAAGTTTGAAGGTGCTGCTACGATTTAATCCCTCCGACGCCATTATTTTCTTAGCCTCAGAAAGCTCCTGCGGAGTTCTGACGAATGGAATCATCAACCACAAATTTTTATGATAATGGCGTACTTTCTTGATTGCTGAAAGTTCAAGCCTAAAGACGTCGGAATCCGTGATATAACGTAAACACCCGCGATAACCCAGCATTGGATTCGGTTCTTCGGGCTCAAACTCAGCTCCGCCTTTCAAATTTTTATATTCGTTAGTTTTAAAATCGGTAGCTCTATAAATTACCGGTCTGGGGTTAAAAGCTTTGGCAATCGTTAAAATCCCTTCTGATAATTTTTCTATAAAAAGTTCTTCTTTGTGCTTTTTTATTAAGGCTTTGGGGTGTTCACCAATTTCTGCAATCATAAACTCAGCTCTCAAAAGACCCACCCCATCTACATCGCGTTGAGCAATTTGTTGGGCTAGTTCCGGTTCAGCTAAATTAACGTAAACTTTAGTGGCTGTATGAATTTTAGAGGAGTTCTGACGATCAGTACTTTTAGGGACAACTTGGACCTGGGGTGATGTCTTTTCAATTTTAATTTCTCCTTGAAAAACTTTCCCTTGCGTTCCATCGACGGTCAACGTTTCGCCATTTTTTAAGATTTGGGTGGCTTTTTCGGTTCCGACTACGCAAGGAATACCTAGCTCTCGCGATACGATCGCCGCATGACAAGTACGACCCCCTTTGTCGGTTACAATCGCCACTGCGCGTTTCATGGCCGGTACAAAATCAGGAGTTGTCATCTCGGTAACTAAAATATCTCCCTTGAGAATCTTATTTATTTCGCTTGGACTTTTGATAATCTTAACTTTACCGATTCCAATCCCCGGAGACGCTCCCAATCCTACTAGAAGTGGGATTTCGGCTTCTTTGCCTTCCGTTGAAGTTGCAAATTCTAACTTGCCTTCCGCAGTAACAATATTCAGGGTGGTAACCGGACGGGTCTGTACCAAAAAAATATGATCATTCTCTAAAGCCCACTCAATGTCTTGAGGATGACGATAATGATTCTCAAGTCTAAACGCTATTCTGGCCAATTCAATAATGTGTTCGTCAGCAATTTTTTGTTTTTCTTGATAGGCCGGGGAGATCTTAACTTTTAAATTCGGGTCTTCGCCTTCCCTATATTTCGTCTTACGCATCAGTTGCCAGGTTTGCTTAACAATGTGTTTCTCCAAGATCGTGAAAGTCTTTTTATCAACCACGTATTGATCCGGAGTAACGGCTCCCGAAACTACAGTTTCACCTAAACCATAAACTGCCTCGATGATAATTTTGCTAGGATCCGAAGAGATCGGGTCAACCGTAAAGATGATCCCCGAAGCTTCGGATTGAACCATCTTTTGGATTGGAACGGCAATTCCGACTTTAAAATGATCGAATCCCTTTGATTGACGGTAAAAAATGGCACGCGATTCAAAAAGTGAGGCGTAACAACCTAAAACGGCTACCAAAAGTCCTTTCTCTCCTTTCACGTTTAAATATGTCCGCTGTTGTCCTGCAAAGGAAGCGTCAGGCAAATCCTCAGCGGTGGCAGATGAGCGAACTGCTACCAAAGGATTCTTATCTTGCGAAACAACGTGATGATATTCTTCTCTGATGATCTTGGATAATTCCGGAGGCATTTGAGCGGAGGTTATTTTTTCTTTAATCTCCAAAGCTACTCTTTGCAGATTTTTGGTGTCGTCAACGTCCAAATTCTTAAGTTTATCAGAAATTTCTTTTCTTAAATTGTTTTTCTCAAGAAAATAAAAATAGCCTGGTGCGGTGATAATAAACCCCGGAGGAACCGGAATTCCGATCTGTGTCATCTCTCCCAGGTTGGCTCCTTTCCCCCCGGCCACATTTACATCGTCTTTGCCGATTTCGGCAAACCAAGCAATAAATTTTCTCCCTGTCATCATGGGCAGATCTCCTTAATATGTTTTTTAAGTTGTACTTCTCCATGCCCCGCCGAATCGGCGGGTTAGTTGAAGAATAATAATTTTATTGTCCGATCCGCCGACTCGGCGGAAAGAACTACTTTAATTTTGACCCTTCAACGGAGTTTATCCCGAGCGGAGTCGAGGGACTCAGGGCAAGCTTTTTACTTTTTAATTTATTAAGGATATACCCAAATTACTTCATGCTGCAAAAAATTTTAAGAAATGGGTGGTAATTTGGGGAATACTCAACATTTTATACTTGCAATTTAATTGAAGTTGAGTATATCAAGTCTTTCTTCTTCTCTCAAGTTCTTTTTTAAAAAAATCAACGTACGGGATGGGCGATGGGTCTAAATCATTGAGCATGGCCAGATAAAAATTGACATACGAAAAAAACCCCAATGTTTCAAAGACTTGAAAAATTTTAGCTTCAGATTGCGGTTTAAACTCTGTATATGCAATCCCATTCTGCTTTAATATCTCCTTGGTGATTTCAATTCTCATCCGGTTTCTTTCATCATAAAATTCAGAGTTAAGAAATACCCACTTTATATTTTCGGGGTTTGTCTTAGGATTCTTTAATCCTTCCATCAAGTGGTGATTTAACTCAGGAATATCGTAAATAAAACCGAATTGTTTGGCATTCTCATTCATCTGATTACGTACCGCGTATGCCGTGCCAGAAAGAAATTCTGAGGCTGTGTACACCACCAACTTCCCATATAACATGTGCGCCATCTTTTTGGCGGGATTGTCGGCTCTCTCGATATCAACTCCCAAACGTTTATTTCCTTCTTCTAAAAGATAGACTATTTTCCCTACTTCACCGCCACCAACTTTTATCAATTCTACTTTATCCAAAATCCCAAATTGTCCGAAAATTGAATAGCCTAACCCCATTCTTGGTTGATTACACGGATTATGGAGGGGGTTGATTTTCAAGAAAGGAAGGTGCCTTTCGGTGCAAAATTTCTCTAATTTGGAACCGGTTCCGATGCCGACAATTTTTGCTCCTCTTGTTAAAGACTCCTCTCCGGCCTGTAATACTTCTTCTGTGGTTCCTGAATAGGAGGAAAGAATAACTAAGCTGTGGTTACCTATATGCTGAGGAAGATGATAATCGTGCATCACCTGAAATGGAACTTGGAGCTTATCAAAATAGAGACTTTGGATAATAAGTGCTCCCATTCCAGAACCACCCATACCGTCTACCAGGACGTTTTCAACTTCTTTGTAATCATCCGGAATTCTAAAATACTCCATCTCTTCCCATATTTGCTCAACCTGCTTTCCTAAAACCTCGACTGACGAAAGCATATTCGATTGATCTAGTTTTTTGATTGCTTTTAAATTATCAAGTTTGTCCATTTTTTAGACTCCTTGTTGTAGAATTTTTAAGATATCTTTATGAATTTGAGTCCCGTTGGTTGCCAAAACGCCCTCGGAAAGGTTTCTGTTACATATAGGATTTCCACGCAAATCGGTTACTTTGCCGCCGGCTTCCTCAACCATGAGAATGCCCGGTGCCACATCCCACCATTTGGGACCAATGCTGCCGAAGTAAACATGCGCCTCAATTCTTCCTGCCGCTATCCATCCACAAAGGAGATTTTCAAAAGGATACCCTCTGGCGCGATATACCTTTTTAAGTAATACCGGAATTTTGGCCCAGATAGTTTGATAGAGTTCGTCGGAAGTTTTTAAATTCGGTGGGTGAAAATAAATCATGGCTTTTCCCAAATGATCCTGACTGTTAACCGTCATCGCTTTTCCGTTTAGGAAAAACCCCATTCCCTTGGCCGCGCTAAATGTTTCGTCTGAAGAAGGGTGGCGGAAAACCGAAAGAATTGAATTGCCGTTGTCTTCCAAAAGAAGACATGTCCCATAAAGGGGTATATGGCGGATATAGTCTTTGGTCCCATCCAAAGGATCAATTACCCAGGTGTATCGGGATTTTTTGTCCAGAAACCCTTTTTCTTCGGAAAGAATATTGTGATCGGGAAATTTAGCCTGGATCGCCTGAAGATAGATTGCTTCGGCATTCTCGTCTATATTAGTTGCAATGTCGGCTTCATCTTTGTAGAGTGTAATTTTCATTTCTTTTCTTGATTCGACAATGAAATCACCCGCCTTTTTCACCAGGTTTTCGCTCCAAGATAAGATTTCCCCAATTGGCTGATTATTTACTTCCATAATTTAACTCTTCTTTAGAA
>PFXB01000085.1:0-8597 GCA_002791435.1 candidate division WWE3 bacterium CG_4_9_14_3_um_filter_43_9 | reverse complement strand
CTCGGCATAGCGATGTAAAATTTCGGATATCTTTTGTTTTAACCACTCGTACTTATCTTTTTCTCTGGCTTCAAATTTCACGGTAACATAAGGACCGTTTTGGGAAGCTCGGATAATTACCATCATCTCATCGGTATCTGCCCGAAATCCGTCAATATCAATATATTGGGCCTTGGGAAAAAGATCTTTGAGATTTTCTCTGATCTGCTTATCGATCAGGGGGAACTTAACCTCATCCGGACAACCCAACTTAATTTCCGGACTCGAAATGTATTGAGGAAGTTTAGCAACCGCTTCGGCCAAAGTTTGTTGAGTTCGGCTTAAATATTGCAGGAGACGCAGGGTACCAAAAGCACCGTCATCATGACCATAGAAGTTATCCACAAAAAAGATATGTCCAGAAAGTTCACCGCCAAAAGCGGCCTTTTCCTGACGGATTTTAGCCTTAATGAATGAATGACCTGTTTTCCACATGACAGGAATGCCTCCGCTGGCACGAATGACATCATCGGTTTGTTTGGAACACAAAGTGTTATAAATAATCTTACCTTGTGGTTCAAAAAACAGAACATCTTGTGCCAGCAGCGCCACCAAAGTGTCGTTCCAGATAAGATTGCCTTTTCCGTCCACAATGCCGACACGATCTCCGTCGGCATCATAAGAAAAACCGATTTCCGCTTTTTCTTTCAGCACTCGGTCAGCTAACCGTTGCTGTACTTTGCGCTCCGTGGGATCAGGGGTCCCGCTCGGAAATTTTCCGTTCGGCTCACAGTTTTGCCGAATCACCCTACATCCAACTGCTTCCAAAATTTCTGGAACGAAAACGCCACTGAAACCATTGCATCCGTCTATCACAACCTTAAATTTCTTTTTTATACTTACTCTTTTTAAAAGATCTTTTTTATAATCAGGGAAAATATCCTTGATAACAGTTTTAGCCTGACGGTTGAATTTTTTAAATTTTTCCGTTTTTATGATTTGCACCAATTTTTTAATTTCATCGGTCTCAAAAGTGTCCGAAAAACTGCGTCCAAGTTTAAATCCGTTATATTCGGCTACATTGTGTGAGGCGGTAACCATGGCACACCCTTTACTTAAGAAAAAATATTGACCCCAATAAACAATTTGGCTTAATGAGTGGCCGATATCATAAGCGTCAACCCCATTTTTAACCAATTCCGTAATAAAATAGTTTTTGTATTCGTCGCTCGTTTCCCGGTTATCGCAACCAACCACACATTCGGTGATTTGTTTCTCATAAAGCATGGTTACGAACCCTCTGGCAATCAAACGTATCATTCGTTCGTCTAATTCCTTTCCGACTTCTCCACGGATGTCATAACCCCGAAAAATGTGTTCTGGAATAGCAAGCATTATAATTCTCCTTTTGATTTTATTATTTTTAATGGAATCAATGATTGATAAAGTGTTTAAATGAAAGACGACGGGAAGTTAAATGAAAAAAATGATTTTTTAATTACCGGATAAAGTCAATTTTAACTTCCTTTTCTTTATAATCATTATACTCGAGTTTGCAACTGCAAACGAGGGTTAGTGAATATATACCTAAATCAGTCCGCCTCTGGCGCGACTGGAATAATTTAGGTATATTATAGTTATTTTTGCAGTGAGCTGTCAAATTGAAAGACTATTCAGATGAATCCGACGCCATAAACTCCGGTCTTTTATCCTTGGTGACTTTCTCAGCCTGAGCTTGTTTCCATTTGTCAATTTCCTGATGATTGCCCGATAGTAGGATGGCGGGTACCCTCATTCCGCAATAATCGGCCGGCCGTGTGTATTGAGGCGCTTCCAAAAGCCGCTTGCCTTGTTTGTTGGTCAGTGAAAACGATTCCAGTCTGGTTGCGTCGTTTTTTTCTAAAACTCCCGGGATAAGACGCACCACCGACTCTGTCAAAACCGTAGCCGGCAGCTCTCCCCCGGTTAAAATATAGTCTCCAATTGAAATTTCTTCATCGACCAGATTTTCGGAAACTCGCTCGTCCACACCTTCATAATGGCCGCAGATTAAAATCAGATGACTTTTTTTTGCTAATTCTTGTGATTTTTCATGGGTTAATACTTTGCCTTGAGGACTAAGTAAAATGACATACGGTTTTTTGCATCCTGCATTCCTGCTTTGAGCTTTGAGCTTTAAGTTTTGAGATTGATGTTTGCAATCTTTGACGGCATCAAAGATTGGTTGGCACCTCAAAACCATACCGACTCCCCCGCCAAAGGGTTTGTCGTCTACACTTTTGTGTTTATCTTTTGCCCATTGTCTCAGATTATGGATTTTGATAGAAACCAATCCTTTTTTCTGAGCACGGGCTAAAATGCTTTCGCAAAACGGCCCAACAAACATCTTGGGAAAAAGCGTCAGGATGTCAATTTGCATAATCTCCTTTACATTATTTTTCTGTGTCATCCCGCCCGCCCCCGCCTGCCGGACGGGCAGGGAATCGGCGGGATGTGAGATTCCGTAGTGAATGTGGTAACCCAACGGGATTCCTGCTTATCAACAGGAATGACACATGCTTTTTCATTTTGCATTTTTAATTCTTAATTGAAACATTTTACTCCACAAACTCACTCGTTTCCCAAATCCGCTCTAAAATCCTTGTACTTTCCTCCTGCGTAGCCAAACGCGGCTGAGCATAATCTTCGATAACGGTCGGTCTAAAACTGACGTTTATTAATTTCTGTTGATAAAAAAACAGGTCCACTATTGTTCCCTCGCGTGTTTCCTGCGACCACATCTGATCAAAAACGAAATTGCCAACTCCGTAAACGATGAATTTGCCGCCGTAGAACTCTACTCCTTGTACCCAATGCGGATGGTCACCTATAATAATGTCTACCCCGGCCGAAATGGCGGCGTGGGCAATCTCATTTTGCCGTTCCGAAGGTTTATTGGTATATTCAATTCCCCAATGCATTAAAACGAGGATGACGTCCACCTGCGGCCTCAAATTTGCGATATCAGCGGAAATCTCGTCGATTTCTGCCCAGGCTGATCCGGCGGACTCGGACGTGGCCCCATAACTTTCCGGCACGACGTCATTATAACCCAAAAAACCGAATTTGACGTTGCCGATCTCGGTAATATACGGCCAATGAGCCTCCTCCCTATTCTGACCCGCTCCGACATGGGCAATCTTATTCTCATCCAAAAGTGCAGTCGTTTCCGCAATTCCTCCTCCACCATAATCCTTAATGTGATTGGCCGCCAGAGATACCAAATCAATGCCGCTGAAAGGAAGTCCGGCGACGTATTCTGGCTGACCGCAAAAAACCATGGTATCGCGCGCATAAGCACAATTTTCAACCAAGGGCGCCTCAAGGGTGGCCAAAGTAAAATCCGCGCTTGACAAAACAGCGTTGACTTTGCGAAATGGATATAAAACATCGTTATACTTTATGATGCGTTCAGCCACTCCTCGGGAAAGAATCAGCTCTCCGACAGCCGCCAGATGGATTAAATTTTGAGATGAATACTGCGGTAAATTTTGACTTTGATCTTTGGTTTCTGCGGAAACGAATTTCAGAGGGTATTTTTCAAGGTCAACCTGCTTTTCCCATAAACTAGTTCCATTGATCTTTAGAGTTTTCAGGCGAAAATCGACCTCATTCCAAGGTAAAAAACTGACAATATCAGAATGGGCGTTCAAATAATCATAGATTTCAGTTCGCGGCATTGTTGTGACAGCCAAGGGAAAATCACCAAGCTGAAAGATGCTCAATAGCTCCTCCCGATTTTCAAGAGGAATGACTATCTGCAGAGCGACATCCCCATTCTCAGGGCTATTTTTGATTTCCTCAAAATTGAGATTTTGGTAAGAAGAAGAAAAACCGGCAACCGGAACATAATAAGTTTCAACGCTAACCGTTTCAGAATTTGAAGCAATGGATGAAGAAGTCGAACTTTCGTGAGGCTTCAGATTAAATAAGAATAGATTCTTTTCGCTACAAACCACAATCAAAACTAACCCTAAGGCTAAAAAAATGACGAGGGCCGGCCAAAAAGGTTTTTTTACTTTTTCTTTTTGACTTAAACTCTGCATAGTATGAGATTACCAGGCCGGAAATTCGCCTTCAGCCAATCTTTCGGTAAATTTATAGATTTGACTCAATTCAAAATCGACCACCTTTTGAATTTTGGGTGCAATCTCTTTTAAATGAACATGGGGTTTTAAGATAACTTGTACCGAAGCAATTAAAGGTTCATCAATCGGCTTCCCGATCTGCGAACATAACCAAACATAAACTTCTTCCAGTCCCGGTACAGCATTATAGACATGAGCCGCAATATGATGGGTCAAAAAGTTATAGATTTTACCCACATGTGAAACCGGATTTTTCCCGGCGGCAGCCTCGGTTCCCATAGGTCTGTTGAGAGCGATTAAACCATTGACCTTGTTTCCGCGGCCAACTTGACCACAGTCTGCTCCTTCGGCCGAAGTTCCGGTAACCGTCAGATACATTCCGGCTTCTCCACGGGATGGATCATCTAAGGTGTTGATATCAACCTGAATTTCTTCCAAGTCAACCTTCTCTTGAGCCACAAAATCCAGAATGGCTTTTTTGATCACTTCCTTGCGGTCAAAATAAAATTTCTGGTCTGGAATAAAGCGGTCTACAAAAGCCATGGCTACGGTCAGAATTAATTTTTGGTGCAGACGATATCCCATGACTTTTATATCTTCGCCGACTTCCGGAAACCTTTCTTTAAACTCGCGCGAATTCAGAAAGTGTTCCACTCCTAAAACGATTCTTTCTGTTTCAGAAAGAGGCGCGTAACCCACTGCAGCTGAAGTGTCATTGGCTCCGATTTTTTTACGCGCAAAAATGTCGGTTAATTCAGGAGAACCGGGTTTTATTTCACTTATATAATGAATGTTTTTTACAGGATCCACAAAGCGTAAATTTTGTCTGATCCATTGTTTGGCGGTTTCAATGGCGATTTCTTCGACTGGAATTTTCTGACCCTTAAATTCATTGGTGGCGCGATCTCCAAAATACATTTTCATTGGCTCCAAAATCTTACCCCCCCCAATCTTGGGTTGGGTGATACCGGCCACCAAAAGGCTTTTATCGATATTGTGATGCAGAATCCGACCGGCTATTCTTTTGTACTCCCGACACAGCGCAACCGAAACTTCTTCCATAATTCCATCGCAGATAGAGTCCGGATGACCGACGCCTTTCCTTTCTACCAATTCGGTAGGTTGAAACTTGATAGGCTTATTCGATAGACTTTCAATAATTATATTTCTGGTCATTCTGTACTCCTTTTTTATTTAAGTTAATCGTCTCTTTATATACTCAACTTCCTCAGGTTTGCAATAAATCAGGTTTGCAATAAATATAGTTGGGTATTCCCCAAATAACAACATCTTAAATCACAAATCAAAGTTATTTGGGTATAATAAATACGATTCCGGTATAGCTTAATTCATTTATTCTGTGTCTGTCAACGTCCACCTAACTAATTATACTCCCGATTACCTTTTGGATTGTAACTCCAAGGATAGTTACAGGTTGTCAGCTCTTTATAAAAATGCTAGAATGATTTAAGTTAGATTGAAATTAAACCTCTCTTGGTATTAAAAATATTAAAGAGAGTTTTGTTTTTTTAAAGTTCTTCACATTTTTTAGTTCTCTTAAGAAATTGCCATCGTGGTTTATAATTATTCGAGAAGACCACTTACTTTACCCGTGCCCGCCTGACGGCGAGGCAGGCCTGCCTGATAAGCGAGGCAGGGATGAATCGAATGATTAATAAACTCGCCGAATCTGCCCCCGCCTGATAAGCGAGGCAGGGATTCGGCGGGGAGGATACCACGGCGCAAGCCGTGGTAGTTAATTTTTAAGCAGGAGGTTCAACAATGGACATTCAGAAAGTAGCTCTTTTTGCCGCTCCAGTAACCGCTATTATTGCTCTTTGCTATGGTGTCTACTTAACCCTACAGATTTTAAAGGAAGAAGAGGGCACCGAAAAAATGAAGGAGATTGCCCAGGCTATCCGCCAGGGATCCATGGCTTATTTAAAACGCCAATTTACCGTCATTCTGCCATTTATGGTTATTATTGCAGTTCTTATTGGATGGAAGCTTGATATCGGAACAATGCTGACGTTTCTTTTAGGTGCCGTCTTTTCCGGAATTTCCGGCTTTGCCGGAATGTGGGTTGCCGTCCGGGCGAATGTGCGGACTGCAAATAATGCTTTAAAAGGCCTTAACCCCGCCTTAAAAACTGCTTTCGGAGCCGGAACTGTCAATGGTATGCTGATTGTCGGCTTGGGTCTTTTGGGTGTTTCAATTATCTATATATTTTCATATCTAAAAAATATCAATGCTACCGATGTCTTGGTCGGCTATGGTTTTGGCGCAGCATTGGTAGCATTATTTATGAGGGTTGGTGGTGGAATTTTTACCAAGGCCGCGGATGTGGGTGCAGACCTAGTAGGAAAAGTCGAAAAAGGTATTCCGGAAGACGATCCCAGAAATCCTGCCACCATTGCCGATAATGTCGGCGATAATGTCGGCGACTGTGCCGGCATGGGCGCGGACGTGTTTGAATCATATGCGATTACTATTGTAGCAGCCATGATTTTGGGCGGCGCTGCTTTCGGACTTCCGGGTGTTGTTTTTCCCCTGGTGGCAAGAGCCGGCGCGATTGTTACTTCGATCATCGGTACATTTTTTGTAAAAGCCAGATCGGAAGATGAAAATCCCATGTCTGCTCTAAACAGGGGTTTTATTGTTGCTTCCGTTTTTGCGCTAGTACTCTTTTTAGGTCTGTCTTATTTCTTATTGGGTGATATCAGAGTCGGCTATGCGGCGGCGGTTGGTTTGGGAGCAATGATTTTGATTTTGTTCCTGACTCAATATTATACTGGGACAAATTTCGGACCAGTGCAAAACATAGCTAAAGCCTCTCAAACCGGAGCAGGCACTAATTTAATCACCGGTTTAGCTTATGGCATGGAAAGTGTTGCTCCGATTGTCTTAGTTGTTTGCGCGACCATCGGTTTGGGATATCACTTTGCCGGCTTTTTCGGGATCTCTTTAGCCGGGATGGGAATGTTGGCGGTGACAGGAATTATTATGTCCATGGATACCTTTGGGCCTGTGGCCGATAATGCTGATGGAATTGCGGAAATGAGCAATATGCCCGAAAAAGGAAAAAGGGTTTTAGGATCATTGGATGCGGTCGGAAATACTACTAAGGCGCTTACCAAAGGTTTTGCGATCGGTTCGGCGGCTGTGGCTGCTTCATCTTTGTTTGCGACTTATTTTGAAAAAACCGGTTTAACAAGCATCGATATCGGTTCACCGCTTGTGTTTATCGGAATTTTAGCCGGTGCCATGATTCCGTATCTTTTTTCGTCACGTTTGGTAAGTGCGGTTGGCAAGGCTGCTACTTTGATGGTTGAAGAAGTGCGGCGACAGTTTAAAGAAATCAAGGGTATCATGGAAGGAACCGCCAAACCGGATTATGCCAAGTGTGTCAGTATCTCTACTGAAGCGGCTCAAAAAGAGCTGATTATCCCCGCGGCGATTGTGATTTTTTCACCTGTAATCATCGGATTTATGGGAAAAGAGGCCTTGGGTGGGTTTTTGGGCGGAGTAATCCTTTCGTCTCTCTGCCTCGCTCTTTTCTCGTGTAATGCCGGCGCCGCCTGGGATAATGCCAAAAAATATATCGAGGCAGGAAATTTAGGCGGGAAAGGAACTGATACTCACAAAGCGGCGGTTGTCGGTGATACGGTCGGAGATCCCTTAAAGGACACTTCCGGGCCGGCCTTAAACCCCATGATTAAGATTATTAACATCGTGGCCTTGCTGATTGTACAGTTTATTAAATTGTAAAACCCTATCGTCACTTCTTCCCCGCCGATTCGGCGGGGAAGAGTAAACTCCAGGGAGAACTGCCTGGATTTATTGTTCGACCAACGTGGAGAACTACAATTTAATATCTTGAAAATTACCATGCACCGCTGATTATTTTCTTTTTCTTGCTTTGGCTCCAACCTTTAATCTGTTGTTCTCTTTTTCTGGCTTCTTCTATATTCTGATATTCTTCATAATAGACCAGTTTTTTGAATCCATGTAGTCTAGTATACTTTGATCCTAATCCCGATGCATGCTGATCCGTTCTTTTCGGAATACTCCAGGTACAACCTGTGTAATAAGTACCATCCAAACATTCGATGATATATACACCATTTCCATTTTTTCATAATTGTTTATTAACCTTAAAGACATTTCGTCAAAAACTAAAATCTTTAAATTGTACTTCTCCATTTCAGTCGAAGAATAATATAAAAATATTGCCGACCACAGTGAGAATTATCTTTCCCGTTTTACTATTCGACTCAGTGGAGAACTACAACTTTTCTTATTTTTATAGTTCTGGATAATATCTGTGTGTTAAGTTTCAAACTGTAATGCTAACTTTCTGACTGGCAACCTTCAAATTTTCATCATAGACAAACGAGCCTTCAAGATTGCAGCCGGAGAGGATCTGCGGTAATCAGTACTTGGCATCGTCCCACATTTGATTAAAAGGCACTCCATCCGGTGTAAACCAGG